>JBGSKP010000424.1:0-7085 GCA_041741175.1 Thiocapsa sp.
GCCAGCCACAAGGCCCAACGTCGGGCCGTGCGCCCGCCCGGATGACGCCGAACCCCATTGCGTGACCGCCCGAGATGCAGCAGTCGCGGCGCTGCGGCCTGCACCATCCCGTAGCCGATCACCCATGACGCCATGAAGGTGCCGACCTGGGTGAAGCTCCAGCCCAGCACCGAGTACAGAAACACCGGCAGACCGACCACGAACCAGACATCCCGTGCGCCGAAGAGAAAGAACCGCGCCGCCGAGAGCCAATTGATGGCCGGTGTGTTGGAGAAGACCTGCGTGAACTTGGGCTTGGACGCCATGCGACCGACACCCGAGGGCAACAGGATCGCGGTGACGACCAGGACGACCGCAAGCATTCCGGCGAGCACGGCCAAGGCACTGCGAAACCCGATCAGCTCCAGGAGCGCCGCGCCGATGAAAAAGCCGGCACCCTTGAGCGCGTTCTTCGAGCCCGTGAGGATGGCGACATATTTGAACAATCGCGATTCGCCGCCCGCCCCGACCAGGGTCTTCACCGTCGCCTTGGCCGACATCTTGTTCAGATCCTTGGCGATCCCGGACAGCGCCTGCGCCAGCATCACGTAGGGAACCGTCAGCCAGGCATCCGGCACCGTGAGCATGGCGAGCGCCACCACCTGCAACCCCATGCCGATGTGCATGGTCAGATTCAGCCCGATGCGCGCACCCAGCCAGCCGCCGACCAGATTGGTGACGATGCCGAAGACCTCGTAGAATAGGAACAGCATCGCCACCTCGAACGGCGAATAGCCGAGCAGGTGGAAATAGAGCACGACCAGCATCCGGATCGCCCCGTCGGTGACGGTGAAGGCCCAATAGCCGGCGGTGACGGTCAGGTAGTTGCGGGTATTGGTATCCATCGGGTCTCGGTGACGTAATGTCTACGAAAATATCAATCGGATACCCCAAGAACCGAGGGCCGTAGGATGGGTAGAGCGCTGGGAAACCCATCCTCCTCGCTCCGAGGGCGCACCCTAAAGCCCCTCCCCCAACATCTGCGCGATATCCATCATCCGATTCACATAACCCCATTCGTTGTCGTACCAAGCCAACACCTTCACCTGGGTCTCGTCGATGACCATGGTGGAGAGCGCGTCGACGATCGACGAGCGCGGATCATCCTTGTAGTCGACCGAGACCAGCGGGCGCTCCTCGTAACCGAGGATCCCGGGCAGCTCGCCTTCGGCTGCGGCCTTGAAGTAGCCGTTGACCTCCACGACGGTCACCGCCCGCGCGGCCTCGAAGACGAAGTCGGTCAGCGAGGCGTTGAGCAGGGGCACGCGCACGGCCAAGCCGTTCAACTTGCCGGTCAGCTCCGGAAAGATCTTGGTGATCGCCTTGGCCGAGCCGGTGCTGGTCGGGATCAACGACTGCCCGCAGGCACGCGCGCGGCGCAGATCCTTGTGCCCGAGATCGACGATCCGCTGGGTGTTGGTGATGTCGTGGATGGTCGTCATGGTGCCGTGGCGGATCCCGATCCGCTCGTGCATGACCTTCACCACCGGCGCGAGACAGTTCGTCGTGCAGGAGGCCGCCGTGACCAGATGATGCTCGGCCGGGTCATAGAGATGATGATTGACCCCGTAAACGATGTTCAGCGCGCCGTCGGTGGGCGCCGCAACCAGGACCTTCTTGACCCCTTGATCGAAGTAGCCCCGAAGCGTCTCGGGCTTCTTGTGGTGTTTGCCGGTCGCCTCGATGACGATGTCGCAGTCCGACCAATCGGTGTCGGCCAACGCCGGGTTGCGACTGTAGGCGATCGACCGGTCGTCGATCCGGATCACGTCGTCCTCGCCCGCGCACTCAGGCCCCCAAACCCCATGGACCGAGTCGAATTTCAGCAGATGTGCCGATCCGGCAGCGTCCGTTGCGATCTCGTTGATCCGGACAAACTCCAGCCCGTCCCGACTCCGGGCCGCGCGCAACCCCAGTCGCCCCATGCGGCCGAAGCCGTTGATCCCGATACGTACGCTCATCGTGTCTCCGCTGTCCTGGATGGATGATGTACTCGCCGACCACGCGACGAGCCGAATCGCTGATTTAAGAGAACAAGACCTTGCGGTGCCAGGCGACAACGGGGCATGCCTCGGCGGATCATCTCTGCGCCAACCGACATCGGACGATTCACCATGCCGGCCTGCTAAGCCGTCTTTCGGTTAAGCACAGCGCTGCGCCCCGGGCCGGTTGGGCATCGCGGCCAGAACCCGTTCGTCTTCGACGAAAGGACATTCACCGCTTACCGCCGCCGCCGTCTCACCCAGCACAGCCGCCACCCATGGGGCAAGCGCCGGATTAACGCGGTAGAAGATCCATAGCCCCGCGCGTCGATCCGTGACCAGACCCAGCTCGCGCAACTGTGCCAGGTGTCTTGAGACATGCGGTTGAGATGCACCGATGGCGTGCATGAGCTCGCAGACACAAAGCTCCGAGTGGCGCATCAGCAGCAGGATGCAACGCAGTCGCGTCTCGTGAGCGAGGGCGGCGAAGAGATCCGTTGGATGGAGTGTCATGGCCATTAACATACCCCAGAACGAATATAGAGAGAAATGAAGGTTTGATGACGGTCATGGCTGCTGCCTTGCCATCGTTGCCGGTCGCGTCGCAGACGGGAGCGAATAACCGAGTGTCCAGTGAAGACCGGATTGCGACGTTGGGATCGGCGCCGGGATGCTCTACCCCTTCGCGCGGGTTGCACCGTTGCGGTTCAACTGCCCCGCTCAGGATTCATGGGTCTGCACGAAGGCCGCGCGAAAGGCGTCCAATGACATGGGGCGGCCGAACAGATAGCCCTGAAAACGCACGCAGCCCAGTTCCAGCAAGAGTGCATGCTGGGACGCGCGCTCCACACCCTCGGCGATGACCGGCAGCGACAGCGCATCCGCCACCGCGATCGCGGCACGGACGATCGCCACCATGTCCGGCTCCCGATCGATCGCTCCGACGAGCCGCTGATCGATTTTCACGCCGGTCAGCGGCAACTCACGCAAATGCACCAGGGAGGAGTAGCCGCTGCCGAAATCGTCGAGCTCGATGCCGATGCCGGCCGCATGGAGGCGCACGAGGATTTGCGCATTGCGCTCGAAGGCACTAAACAGACAGGCTTCGGAGATCTCGAGCCTAAGGCGATCGGGCGGAAAACCCAGCGGTTCGGTAATGCCGATGATCCGCTCGATCAACCGCGGGTCAGCGAGCTGTCGGGCACTGACATTGATCCCCAGCACGAGATCCGGACCGGTTCGAGCGGTTGCCGGCAGGTTTGCAATGTCGCGACACGCGGTCTGGACCACCCAATCGCGGATCGCAGGCATGATATCGATGGTTTCGGCATCGGGCAGAAACTGTGGCGGCATCAGTGTGGTGCCGTCATGCCGAGACCACCGCAGCAGCGCCTCGCAGCCGACCCAGCGGCCGTCCCGATCCACCTGCGGCTGATAGTCCAAGCGCAGGTCACCCTGGGCCACCGCGCGACGCAGGGCGTTTTCACGCTGCGCCATCTCCTCGATCGCCTGCTGCATCCCGGGCTGAAAGAGGCGCATGGTCTCGCGGCCGGCCCGCTTGGCCTGGTACATGGCGATGTCAGCCTGCTTCAGAAGCTCCGACGGGGTCGTTTCGTGCCCGCGAAACAAGGTAATGCCGATACTGGCCGTGCACAGAAAGTCGAGCCTGTCGGGTCCGAGTCGACAGGGCGCGCGAATCAGGCTGCCGATCTTCTCCGCGATCAGGCATGCCTCATGGGCGGCGCTCTCGGCCTTGAGGTTCAATGCCTCACATAAGACCACCAACTCATCACCCCCGAGTCGGGCGGCCGTGTCCGTTTCGCGCAGCCCCGCCGTGAGACGCTTGGCAATTTCAACCAGCAAGGCATCGCCGATATCGTGGCCGCGGGTGTCATTCAAGCGCTTGAAGTGGTCGATATCCAGCAGCAGAAGCGCCCCATGATCTCCGCGCCGATGGCTGCGCGCCTGCGCTTGGGTGATGCGCTCCATCAGCAACCGACGATTGGCCAGTCCAGTCAAGGGGTCGTAGAAGGCCAATGCCTGGATACGGGCATCGGCGCGCCGCTGATCAGTCACGTCGTAGGAGATGCCGATGACCCGGGCGGACGACTCCAGATCACCGCGGAACAAGCGCCCGCGCATGCGCAGATGGCGCTCCTCCCCGTCGGGCCGGCAGATGCGCAGATCGCACAGCAGTGGAGCGAGTCCCTGGACGGCCTGCGCAAGGGTACGTTCGAACAGAGCGCGATCTTCCGGATCGATCAGCGCGATCCAGGTTGCGAGATCCGTCATCCGCGGCTCCGCATCAGACCCGTGTAATCGCGACATCCCGGCATCCCAGAGCACGGCCTTGGAGGCAACCGCGACATCCCAGACCCCGATGCCCGCAACATCCACGGCGAGCTTCAGACGCTCTTCGCTCGCGCTCAAGCGCGCCTCGATCGCCTTGCGCTCCGAGAAGTCCTCGACGATGCCGACGCCCGCCACAACGGCGCCGGCCGCATCGCGGATTCCGCTGAAGAAGCAGCGCACCGGGGTGGTCTTCTCGACTGTTACCGACCGATAAACGATATTGAGGTAGGCCGACCCCGTGGTCAGTGAGCGACCGACCGCCTCGATCACGCGCGCGTCTTTGAGATCGCGAAGGAGGTTGCAACCGATGATCCGGCTGCGCGACGAGCCGACGATTTCGACATACGAGGGATTGCAATCGATGACCGTGCCGTCCAGACCATAATGCACCAGACCCAGCGGGGCATGATCAAAGATGAGACGGTAGCGGGTCTCGCTCTCATACAGCGCCCTGGCCTGACGCGACGCCTCGATCGCAAAGGCCAAATCGGTCGCCAGGCGATCGAGAAGACGAATCTGGTCGGCGCCGAAAAAGTCGACCCGGTCCGCATAGACGCTCAGCACGCCGATCACACCGCGCGCAGTGCAGAGTGGGAACGCCGCCGATGCAGCCAGACCATGTCGGCGCGCGCGCTCGTGCCAGGGGCCCATCGCCCGGCTCGCCTGAACGTCGTTGACGATCTGGCGGATACCTGTCCGGAAAGCCGCGGCCGTAGGCCCCTGCCCTTCGATGGCATGAGCATCGAGCGAGATCTTCAAACCGCTCAGATAGTCGATGCTCCCGGCCGCGGCGCGCGAAATGATTCCACCCTTGCCATCCGGAAACCCCACCCAGGCGAGCGCCAGCTCACCATAGTGGACGGCAACCTCGCATAGATCATCGAGCAGCGGACCTTCTTCGGTCTGCCGCAGGATCGCATGATGGATCTCTGTAAACCCCTGATGCAGCCGCTTCTGCCGATCGAGCTCCGCGACATGGCTCTGCAGCATCCGGTTACGTTTGATCAGCTCACGCTGAAGGCCATTGATTTCTCGATTGGCATCAATCAACACCTGATTGAGCCGATCGAGTTCGAGCACGTCCATCTCCCCGACGACCAGGAGACAGTCGTCGCGGCGCCAGGAGCGTGCACGAAGGCTGCGCAGACTGCGCGAGCCATCGCCGAGGGTGAGTGTGCCGGAGAAGACTCCGCCGTCGCGGGTCCGATTCCATAAGGCGAGAAAGGTCGGGTTGACGAAGGCATCCACGCCGGAGCGCCCCGCACCGACACGCTCAAGCATAAGCGCCATGCCGCGGTTCAAGTAGAGGCTGTTGCCGGCGGCATCGAACATCCCCGCCGCCATCGCGATGCTGTCCGCGCAGAGCTCGGCGAACAGCTCGGCGCAGGCCGGCAGGCGGTCGCCATCCAGAAGCCCCGTCATCGTGGAGCCTCGACCGCACCGGTCCAGGCCGGGACCTGCCCCAGCAGGCTGTCCAAGACATCGAGCGACTCGATGCAGGTCACGCCTCCGTGCGCCTCGACCAGCTCGCGGCCACCCCAGGTCAGACCCTGACCGCCGATCAGGATCGGCAGATCGGGGTGCCCGGCACGAATGCGTCGCAGCATCTCCTGGAGGCGATCCAGATGAAAATAGACGCTGAACGACAGACCGACCGCGTCGGGGTGCTCCCGATCGAGCTGCAGCATCAGCTCATCGATCGAACCGCCTGCATCCAGGATGTGCGCATCCCATCCATTCATCTCGAAGATATCGCCGGCCATTTTCAAACCGATCTGATGCAGCTCGTCCTCGACGGTCGCCAGAACCACCTGCCGACCAGTGCGCCGCGGGTTGACGACGCGCGGGTAGACACGGTTGAGCAGACTCTCGGTGATCGTCGTCGCCAGGTGCTCGGTCGCGACCGAGATCTCGTTGCACGCCCACATCTCGCCGATCCGATACAAGGCGGGTTTCATCAAGCGCTCGTAAAGACAGGGGATGGACACGCCCGCAGCCAACGCCCGATCGACGATCCGCTCGCAGGCATCGCGGTCACCCTCGATCAGATACCGAAGATAGCGCTTGAGGTCGTCGGCCAAAACGCCGACGCCGGCCGTATGCGGGATTGCCCCATCGGGGTCGGAGCCATCGTCGAGAAGCGGTGACATATAAGGTTATCGAGGCGTGACCTGTGGCGCGGGAATTCAAACTCGATTCATTGTATCGTCGCAAGACGGGCGACGATACACGACTAGGACAGTTAATCGACATCATACGCAGGCGACGATCGATGACCCATGACACCTACGATGCGGGCCTACCGGCCCATCCAACGGCGCACCCGGCGGCGACATCAAGACCGCTGGATTCTGGCGGCACGCACGCAACCACACTGAATCCGGAGGCCGGAGCACACCCGATCACACAGGATCCGGATGCCCTGCGGGCGGCGCTGCGCGCAAGCGAGCGCATGCTCGCACGCTATCCGTATTTCACGCTCCGTTTCGGGGAACGCGGGAAGCGCTTTTCAGACAGCGACTCGGCCTGGCTGGCGACGCTGGTAGGTTATCCGCAACCCCTGGTGGATGCACAGGTCGGCTGGCTGGCCGGGGTCCTGGCGAGCCGCGGCATCCCGCGCATCCTGCTCGAACGGCATCTCGAGGTCTTGGCCGAAGAGATCCGCCCGGACGACGCCGGCGCAGTGCTGAGCGTCGCCGCGCAAACGCTCGC
>JBGSKP010000425.1:0-7963 GCA_041741175.1 Thiocapsa sp.
CACGACCTGAAACAGGTCGCCGCCATCGCCCGCGAGCTGAACATCCCGGCCGGCGTGGTGGTCAACCGCGACGGGATCGGCGACGACGCCGTCGCTGCCTATTGTGCCGAGAGCAGTCTGCCGATTTTGCTGCGCATCCCGATGGAGCGGCGCATCGCCGAGGCGATCGCCGGCGGCCGCACCTTGGTGGAGGCCGCTGCCGAGTATCGGCCCCGATTCCGCAACCTGCTGGAATGCATCCTTGCCGAGGTGGTCCCATGAAACAGCTCGTCATCCTCAGCGGCAAGGGCGGCACCGGCAAAACCAGCGTCACCGCGGCCTTCGCCCATCTGGCGTCCCTGGGGCCCTTTGCCGGTCAGGTCATCCTGGCCGATGCCGATGTGGACGCGGCCAATCTGGAGCTGGTCCTCCGGCCGCAGCGGTTGGACACCGAGCCGTTTCGCGGCGGACAGGTGGCCCTGATCGACGAAGACCAATGCGTGCAGTGCGGCGACTGCGAGTCGGTCTGCCGTTTCGACGCAATTGTCGAAACCGATACGGGTTGGGTGATCGACCCCATTGCCTGCGACGGCTGCGCCGCCTGCGTCCATCAATGCCCCACCGGGAGCATCGCCATGCAGGAGCAGACAGTCGGCGAATACGCGTACTCCGACAGCCGCTACGGACCGCTCCACCATGCCCATCTGTATCCGGGACAGGAGAGCTCCGGCAAGTTGGTCACGCAGGTGCGGCAGCGCGCCCGTCAGCAGGCCCTGGACGATCAGCGCCAGCTGGTGCTGATCGATGGACCGCCCGGCATCGGCTGTCCGGTCATTGCCGCCGTCTCGGGCGCTAATCTGGCCCTGTTGGTCACCGAGCCGACGGTCTCCGGCATCCAGGATCTGCGCCGCGCGCTGCAAACCGTTCAGCACTTCGGCGTGCCGGCGCTGGTTTGCATCAACAAGGCCGATCTGTATCCGGCCGGTGCACGGGCGATCGAAGCAGATTGTCAGGCGAACGGCATCGTGACGATCGGGCACATCCCATTTGATCCGACCATCGCCCGCGCGATGGTGGCCGGCGAGGCCGTGACCGCCTATCGCCCCGATGCACCCGCCAGCCTCGCCCTGTCCGCAGTCTGGGAGCGTTTGGTGTCGGTCCTGGTGCAGGGCTCCAGTGACGAGCCCCGGACAACCGCCCGCCGGGCTTGAGAAGACAGACGACGGGATGACGCCTCAGATACTGTCAAGAAACCAATGCATCGACGATCCGTACAGTCGAGCCGACTTGCAGTCGGCTCGACGCGGCTGCAAGCCGCTTCCACCCGCCTTGATCCACCCGGAGATTCACGATGAAAATTGCCGTCACAGCCGAAACCAGCCAAGGTCTCGACAGCCAGGTCGCCCAGCACTTCGGCCACGCCCCTTACTTCATTTTGGTGGATGTCGAGAACGGCACAGTCACCGCAACACGCGATCTCGCCAATCCCTTCGCGGAAGGACATGAGCCGGGCCAGATCCCCGACTTCATCAAGCAGCAGCAGGCCGACGTGATGCTGAGCGGCGGCATGGGCGGACGTGCGATCGAGTTCTTCACACAAGCCGGCATCAAGACGGCCACCGGCGCAAGCGGCACCGTGCGCGAGTCGCTGGAGAGCTATCTGGGGGGCACACTCACCGCCGCCGCGCCCTGTGCGGAAAGCGTGGCACATGGGCACGGCTGAGGCCATTCGACCTTCGGTCAGGCACTGATTCGCCGGGCGCCGGAGGGTGTGTGCATGATCAGCGATCCCTGGCAACGCCAACGCATTCTCGACACCTTCGGGTTTCTGCGCAAAGCGCCGGCGGCGTTCTGCGCCGAGCTATTCGATCACAGCACGCTGGCTCGACTTCCTTTGGGGCAGCTCATCTGTCACGACGGTGCCCAGTGCAACCAGCTCCCGCTTGTGCTCACCGGCACCGGACGGGTCTACAAGCTCGGTGAAAACGGTCGGGAGATCACCCTGTATCGCGTGCAGCCCGGGGAGAGCTGCGTCATCACCACGTCCTGCATCCTGAGCGGGCGGCCCTTTCCTGCGTTTGCCGTGTGCGAAAGCGCGGTCGAAGCGGTTGTTGTCCGGCCGGCGGAGGTACGTCGCTGGATGGCCACGTCCGAGCCTTGGCGGGAGTATCTCTTCGCCATGATCGGCGGGCGCCTCCAGGAGGTTTTCAGCCTGCTCGATGCGGTGTTGTTCCAACGTCTGGATCAGCGCCTCATCAGCTGCCTTCTAGGGTTGCAGGCGGCGGCGCCGGGGCGCGACATTCAGATGACACACCAGGCCCTCGCAGTGGAGCTGGGATCATCGCGCGAAGTGATCAGCCGCGTCCTCAAGGGACTGGAACAGCAGGGGTTGCTGCGCACGACACGCGGTCACATCGAGCTACTGGATATTCCGGCACTGGAGCGGCGCGCGCAGGAGGGTTGAGTGAATCAGCCGCCTTGGTGACAAAGTCACTGAATCGACGGATCGGCTCGGTTAGTCTTGGTTCACACCCATCGGATCGGCCCAATGTGCCGTTCACCACATCAGATCACATGAGATCAACACATGACCCCGAACGTCGGAAAGATCGATCGTATCCTGCGGATCATTGCCGGTATCGCCATCATCGCCTGGGGCGTTTACGCGCAAAACTGGCTTGGCGCCATTGGACTGGTCCCCCTGGCGACCGGCCTGCTGCGCTGGTGCCCGGTCTATCTGCCGCTGAAGCTGAATACCAACAAGTAGGCTTGCATCGCAGGCCGCGCGAGACGGCCTGAGATGCCGACCGCCGAAGACCATCAATCGGGCTTCGGCGTTCAAACTCAGGAACCGATGATTCCACCGTCCTTGCGCGTGATCACGACCGTCGCATCACGCGGAATCGTGACCCCATCGGTTTGGGCCGGGAAATTGCTCACGGCAGGATCACCATCACCCGGATGCTGGATATTGATGAATAGGGTCCGGCGGTCGGGCGTCGGGGCCATGCCGGTAATCTCACAGCCGGGTACACCGGTGAACAGGCGCTTGATTTCTCCAGTGAAGGTATTGGCAACCAACATCTGGTTGTTGAGCCCGTCCTTTTGGCCGCCATCGGTCTGAATGAACAGGCGGCCGTTCGGATCGGCCCAGATCCCGTCGGGATCAGCGAAACTCTCCTCGGTACCATGTGTGTCGGCGGCAAACAGGAAGATCTCCCACGCGAAGCTAGTTCCTGTGTGACCAGCTGTTTCGGTCCAGCGGATGATGTGGCCATCGCTATTCGGCGCGAGTGGATTGGCTCCGTTGGGACTGCTGTCGACCGGGCGGCCGTTGACGTCCTTAACCCCTGTGTTATCGCGCTGAGCGTTGTTCGTAAGCGAGACATAGAGTCGGCCATCCCCGGCAATCGTGATCCACTCGGGGCGGTCCATGGGCGTCGCACCGGCCAGATCGGCAGCAAGCCGGGCGTTGATGAGCATCTCGCCGATGTCGGCAAACTCGGCGGCGATCGCCGGGTTGTCCAGGGTCAACGCCAACCAGTCACCGGTTCCGCCATCGTCGAAACGCGCGGCATACAAGGTGCCATGGTCCAACGGGCTTTCCCCACGAGCCCGCATCGACTGCCAGTCGTCGGCCGACACGAACTTGTAGACATAGTCGAACGCTTCGTCGTCGCCGTTGTAGACCACCACCCGGCCGTCGTCGGCGACATGAATGATCGCGCCTTCGTTCTTCTTACGACCTAACGCCGTGCGCTTGACTGGCGTGTGGGTCGGATCATAGGGATCGATTTCAACCACCCATCCGAAGCGGTTGTGCTCGTTGGCGTAGTCCGGATCCACAAGATCGAACCGCTTGTCGAAGCGATGCCAGTAGTAGCCGAAGCCGCCAGCGCTGATCCCGTAACGCGCCTGCCGAACAGTCGGTGCCCAGTTTGGATCATCGGTACCAAAGTAACCGTTGAAGTTCTCCTCACACGTCAGATAGGTTCCCCAAGGGGTATAGCCCATCGCGCAGTTGTTGACCGTGCCAAGGGGAACATTGCCGTTCAGGTTCATCAACAGGGCATGGCCGGCAGCCGGACCGCCGAAGGTCACAGGCGTGTTCACGTGAATGCGTCGTGCCAGGTGGCCCTGAACGCTCTGCCACTGACCGGCATGATTGCGCTCATCCGTAGAGCGCTGCAGCTCGACGATCGTCACGCCATGCGCATGCTGGGAGACCCGCACCTCGGCGAGGCTGTTGGGGATCACGTTGCCAAAGGCGTCCATCTCGTGATTTGCGGAGCCCAGGACGTGGTAGTTGGTGCCAAACTCGTTATTCATGCACAAGACGCCGTGGTCACTCTTGCGGCGCAGACGTGGCTCAAGCCAGGGGTTCAGCGACGTTGTTTCATCCCAGCCGAAGCGGTAACCACGTTGGTCGATGATCGGAAAGAACCACATCCCGTCGTGGCCGATGCCAACTTGAAGTGTCTGCTGGTCTGGATCGACCGGCAGGCTGAATGCCGGTCCGTTCGGTTCCAACGGATCACCCCAGGGAAGGATGACGTCGTACTGATAGTCGATCGAAATGGCCGGCTCGCTGCCACCGCCCTCGGATACCGGTACAGGCGTGAAGCCGAGCAGTTTTCTGCCGAAGGACTCCTCCCCCACCGTGCGGGCCTGCGCCGTGCCCCAGACGCCGAGCAAGCTCGCCGTCGCGACGGCAGCACCGCCCTTCAGAAGAGTGCGGCGCTGCAGGTTGGTCTGGAGAATGTCGTGGAAGGGCCGATTGCCGGAACGGTTGCTGATGCTGTCATCGCTTTTCATCGTGGGGTCCCCGTTGATGCGGTCTGAAGGAGAGCCGCACCATAACGGGAGGACTTGACGCTTCAGTGACGCGGTGATGAACGTTCCGTTGCGTCAGGCGAAGCCTGGATGAGGGGTAAGGCTGCGAAGGCGGAAGTATAGAGAATCGGTCTGATCCAACAAGTCGGTTGGGATCACAGGCCGCCCCCGGCGGCCTGTTCATGCGCAGATCCCACGCATTCGGTAGCACGTCGCGCATGATTTGACTTGGCGACCCGCTGTGCGTACCCAGGCGTGACAACGGCCCTCACGCCTCTCCGCCGACCTCAATTCAGATCGGGAGTTTGGCCCGTCGCGATATAGACCACCCGCTCGGCGATATTGGTTGCCCGATCGGCGACTCGCTCGTAATTGTGAGCCATCCAGGATAGGGCGATCCCGGCAGCCGCTGCCTCGGGCGCATTGCGAAGCAATTCCACAATCACGGCGATCATGTCGCTCTGGAGGCGATCGACCTGATCGTCGCGGGCCGCCACCGCATGTGCCATCAGCGCATCGCCGCCGTCCCTCTCATAGGCTGTCAGGGCGTCGTGGAACATGGCGACGGCAGCCTCGCCCATCTCGGTCACGCATCGGATCAAGACAGGCGGAAACGTCTGATCCGCATGCAGGAGCAGAATCCTGGCAACGTCCGCGGCGTAGTCCCCGATGCGTTCCATTTCCGCCACCATTTCCATGGCGGCGCCGATCATCCGCAAATCGACACCGGCGGGTTGATACGCGGCCAACACCAGCAGCGCTTCCTGCTCCAGGAGACGACGCCCGCGATTGATCTCCTGATCACCCTCGACGATCTCCCGTGCCAGGTCGAGGTCTTGTCCACCCAGTGCGGCCAGCGATTTGCGCAGTGCCACCTCGACCTGCTCCCCGAGGGCGAGTAGCGCCTGTTTCAATGCCTCGCGCTTTTTTTCCACCAGGGAGGATGTTTCGCTCATGTTCGGCACTCCGGTGCAGTCCAGGGTCATTCACCCGCAGGGGGGCTGTAAACCGTCAACGATACCGGGTAAGTTTGACGATCCCATGACAGGGTCGGGGAAGCGGAACCTCATCCAATTGTGCGGAAATCGCCTAACTCGCGCTGATGACGAGCACTCCGGCACAGATCAGCAACACGCCTAGGGCGCGCAGCAGGGTGACCTGCTCTCCAATCAGAAATCCCACCAACAGTGCCAGAGCAAATCCAAGACCTTCCAGCGGGTAAGCCTTGCTGACATCCCAGCGTGCCAGCACGGACAGCCAGGCGACGGCGCCGAGCGTATAAAGCAGGAAGCCGCCGAGAATGGCGGGGCTGAGCATCAGTGTCCCTGCAAGCTGGAGCGCCGCGGGCTGCGCCATGGCCGCCTTGACCGCGACGCTCGACATGCCGGCCTTGATCAAGAACTGAGCGGTAACCGACAGCAGAACACATCCGATCGCCATCAATGTCGTGTTCATCGGGTCATCCCTTCGCCATGTCTTCGGCCAGTCGCGACGGCGCGTGGATGTCGCTCTTGGCACCTTTCTTTCGAATGTGAAGGCGCTTGCGGGGGTTGGACAACGCCTTCGGCGAGCCGATTCGCGCTGCAACGGAGTGGTCGGCTCCTGCCGGCCGGGAAGCCGTATCGATCGGCGGATGCTCGGTGCAGAGTCGACCCGACGCCGATGCCGACACCGGAACCCGGTTCACAAGCACCTTCGGCTGACGCGCCTGCTCCAGGATCTGCGCGAGGATCCGCGGCACCTCGAAGACGGCACGATTCTCGATCCGACGCACCCTGGCCTGGTACTCGGGCAAGTGCCGCATGATCTCCTCGACCGCAGCCGGGAGGGTACGAAGACTCCGGTGCACGACGCCGAGGCCATGCTCGCGAACCCACTCGGTATTCCAGCGCTCCTGCGGCATGGTCCAGGCGTTGCGGGTCACGATCACCGGCAGCCCCTGGTGAACGGCTTCGGTCAGACTGCCCGGTCCGGGTTTGCCGATGAAGAAATCGGCCAGCCGCATCCATCGCGCCACCTCGGTCGTGAAGCCGACGATCACCCGCGGAGCGGCTGCCGGCATGGCGCGTAATGCATTGGCCAGGGCCTCGTTTCGGCCACACATCAGGATCAGCGGCGTTGTCGGTAGGCGGGCGGCGATGCCTTTCATCGCCTGCGAGCCAGTCCCGCCGAACAACACCAGGGCGGTCGGCGTATCCGCATCCAGGCCGACCCGCTGCCGCTCCGCAGCGCGCTCGATTGGTGCCTGCGCATAGAATTCCGGACGCAGGATCATACCGCTGCTGCGATGCACACGCCCGGGCGAGCAACCGGCCGCCACAGCCTGCGCATAGGCATGCTCGGTACCGCACACCAGATGCTGCAAGAGATCTGGCTCGATCCAGAAGTTCGGGGGGTGATCAGCCATGTCGGTAAGCACCGTGACGAATGGCACGCCCGGACGGGCACGCTCCAGGCTGTCATGCATCGCCCGGTTGAAGTTCGGGATCAGGGAGACGACGAGATCTGGTCGGGTCGTTCGCCAATGGGCATCCAGCCGCTGCACCATTGCCGCATGGGCCCAACGGATCGCGCGCTGCAAGACCTTTAACTCGTGCGCCAACCCGAGTGTAAAGCCGGTGGCCAAGCGCCAGTTGTAGAGGTCTTCGGGCTCCATACCCGTGAAGCGGCGAAACTGTCCGCGCGGGTCAAGCACATGCATCAAATTGGTTTTGCGCACACGCCATGGCAATCCCTGCTCCTGGATCGCCTGCTCCAGCGCCTGCGCCGCGGCACGATGACCACCGCCAGCATTGAACCAGATTAGATCAACGGTTTTCATGCGGGTAGCCGTCGATCGCAACGCCGACGAGGGGTCTGCCGTGCAAAGAAAGCGGTCGAAGAATCACCACGCGAGGTTCCAGGCGACTGAGCCAAATGCTACCGTTCATCGCAGGATTATCGACTATTCCGGTGACAATTGCATGACGCCGACAACGGCCACCCGGGTCCTGCCGATGCGCCGAACAGGCAGGGCAATCGCATCAGAGAATTAAGATATACTTTTAGACACGGCATCATGTTACAGCCACAATGCGCAGATTTTTCTGCCATATGGAGTTGCGACGATGGTGACGCCGGAAACCGATTCCTCTCTTGTGGGCCACTTCAG
>JBGSKP010000426.1:0-2710 GCA_041741175.1 Thiocapsa sp.
TGGCGGCTATGCCCCCTCGTTGCGCCGATCAATGACCCGCTTCGCCTTGCCCTCGCTGCGCGGGATACTGCGCGGCTCGACCAGGCGTAGTCCGACGCGGATGCCGAGGATGTGCTCGATCGCCTTGGCCAGGCGCGCGCGAACATCCTCGAGCGCGCGGACCTTGTCGCTGAAGACCTCGGGCGTGACCTCGACCTCGACCGACATCTGGTCCAGACCCTGCTCGCGGGTGAGGATGATCTGGTAGTGCGGGAGCGTCCCTTCGACCGCCAGCAGCGCGGCCTCCACCTGAGAGGGATAGACGTTCACGCCGCGGATGATGAACATGTCGTCCGAGCGTCGACCGATGCGCCGCATCCGTCGGATGGTACGCCCGCAATCGCAGGGCTCGCTGATCAGCGAGGTGATGTCGCGCGTGCGGTAGCGGATCATCGGCATCGCCTTCTTGCTCAGCGTGGTGAGCACCAGCTCGCCTTCCTCGCCGTCGGGCAGCGCCTCGCCGGTTTCGGGGTCGATGATCTCCGGATAGAAATGATCCTCGAAGATGTGTAGACCCTCCTGCACCGGGCACTCGCTCGCCACGCCGGGGCCGATGATCTCGGACAGACCGTAGATGTCGTAGGCATGGATTCCCGCTGCCGCCTCGATGTGATCGCGCATCCCGTCGGTCCAGGGCTCGGCGCCGAAGATGCCGACGCGCAACGGCAGTTCGCGCAGATCCACGTCCAGCTCACCGGCGCGCTCGATCAGATAGGTGAAATAGCTCGGTGTGCAGCACAGTGCGGTGACGCCGAAGTCACGGATCAGCATGATCTGACGGTCGGTGTTGCCGCCCGAGATGGGCACGACGGTCGCCCCGAGCGCCTCCGCCCCATAGTGAGCGCCGAGTCCGCCGGTAAAGAGCCCGTAACCGAAGGCATTCTGCAGGATGTCGCCGCGGTGCAGCTCGCAGCAGGCGAGCGTGCGCGCCATCACTTCCGACCAGACATCCACATCCTCGCGGGTGTAGGCGACCACGATCGGCTTGCCGGTCGTCCCGGAGGAGGCGTGAAGCCGCACCACGTCGCTCATCGGGCTGGCGAACAGGCCGAACGGATAGGTGTCGCGCAGGTCGGCCTTGACCGTAAAGGGCAGTTGCTGGATGTCTGCGAGCCGCTGGATCGACTCGGGCGTCAGGCCGCGCTCCTCCATCCGATCGTGAAACAGGGGCACATTCAGATAGGCACGGGTGACGACGGCACGCAGGCGCCGCAGTTGAACCGCTCTGAGTGCCGTTTCGGGCAGGAAGTCGGGTGCGCTGGCGGGGTGGAAACCACCTTCGGCGTCGTTCCAGAGTTCTCTCAGCATGGGGGTCTCTCAGTGGTGTCGGGCAAGCGCGCCCTGAAGTGCAGCCTCGCGACCCAGCGCGAAGGCCTGATCGTTGAGCCTGTGGAGTTTCTCCGCCAGATTGGCGTAGATGGCCGCCATCCAGTGCTCCTGCGGGATGTCCAGCACCGTGGAGACGGCGCCCAGCAGGGCGACATTGAGGCTTTTCCGGTTCTTGAGCGCGCCCGCCGCGATCAGGTCCGGGCCGATCAGGACGCCGCCGGGCCGCAGCATCGGGCGATTGATCTCGACCTGTGTCTCTTCAAGGATCAGGAGGACGTCGGCCTCGCCGCGCGGCACCATCGGGCTCAGCACCCGGGTTCCATAGCGCACGTCGCTGCTGACCGATCCGCCGCGTTGGCTCATGCCGTGCAGCTCGCTCTTTTTCACATCGAATCCGGCACGAAACGCCGCCTCTGCAAGCATATCGGAGGCCGTGAGGACCCCCTGGCCGCCGAGACCGGCGATGACGATGTTCTTGACCTTGTTCATCCGCGTTGCTCCGATACGATTCAATCCGCGACTGCCGCAGAGCAGGTGTGTTGAGGCGCCGACTCGGCCGCGGCTTTCTCGTAGAAGCGGATCTTGGGGGCGGCCAGAACACAGGGCTGGCGGGTGACCACCAGCGAGGTCTCCCGCTTGGCGAGCAGCTCCGCGATCAGGTCCTTGAGCGGACGGGTCTTGTCCGTGGTTTCCACCAAATGGACATTCTGCACGCCCATGGCGCGCGCGATGGCCTCGAAGCTCATCTTGCCGGTGGGCGAGTGATCGAGCGCGCGCCCGGTGCCCGGATGCTCCTGAAGACCGGTCATGGCGGTCGTGCCGTTGTCTAGGATCAGGACCACATGACCCGTCGCCGGTGGGTTGTAGACCATCTCGGCGATCCCGGTAAGTCCCGAGTGGACGAAGGTCGAATCCCCGATCACGCTGACCACACGACGCGCCTGGTCTTCGGGCAGCACATGCCTCAGGCCGAGCCCCACGCCGATGCTGGCACCCATACAGACGCAGGTGTCCATCGCCGAGAAGGGCGGCAGCACGCCGAGCGTGTAACAGCCGATGTCGCCGGCGACGATGCATTCCAGATCCTTCAGTGTCTGGAAGACTTCGCGGTGCGCGCAGCCCTGACAGAGCTCCGGCGGCTTGCCCTTGGGCGGGACGGGCTCCGGGCTGGTATCGCCGGCCAAAATGCGGCGCACGCGCGCCACGTCCAGCTCGCCGAAGCGATACATCTCGGGTTTGCCTTCGGCCTGGATGCCGGCGGCCCGCAGGTCGTCGACCAGCACCGGGTCACCCTCTTCGATCACGAGAAGACGTTCGACACCGGCAGCGAAGGCGCGGATGC
>JBGSKP010000427.1:0-2227 GCA_041741175.1 Thiocapsa sp.
GTCCGCCCAGGGTGATCGGCGGCGTATCCAACGGCTGCATCGGCGGCGCCGACGCGCTGCCGGAGACCGGACCGGGTTATGTCAGCATCCGGCGCTACCGCAACCGCTATTACGGCCATCCCGATCTACTGCGCTTTATCCAGGACATGGGGCGTGCTCAGCAATCGCGAAGCAAGCAGATACTGCTGATCGGCGATCTGAGCCAGCCGCGTGGCGGACGCATGTCATCCTCTCACCGCAGCCATCAGAACGGGTTGGATGTCGACATCTGGTTCACCTTGGCCGACTCGCCCCCCGCCGCCAAACAACTGATGGACGACCGCGCCGATCCGCAGAGCATGGTCCAGCCTGGCGGGCGCTCGGTGAGCGCGGCTTGGGGCGACGCCCAGAGTCGTCTCATCGAGGGGGCGGCACGTCATCCACAGGTCGATCGGATCTTCGTCAACGCCGCAGTCAAACAGGCGCTCTGCCGCAACACGAGCAGCGCCGATCAGGATTGGCTGCGCAAAATCCGTCCCTGGTGGGGCCATGACGCGCACTTCCACGTCCGGCTGCGCTGCCCGCCGGGAAACCCGGATTGCGAATCCCAAGCCGCGCTGACCGGCGATGCCGGCTGCGGCGAAGAACTCGCCTGGTGGTTTACGGACGAGGCGCTCAGTCCGTCGTCGAAAAGCAGCGGCGGCGCCAAACCCGAGCCGCGGGTACCGCAAGGGTGTCAGGCGGTGCTCAGCGAATTCTGATGAAGACTGAAGGCCAGATCAACCGCAACCGACGGCGCGTCGCAGTGCCGTCTCGACGCGCGCCGGGTCCACCGGGAAAGGGATCGCCTCGAACACCGGAAAGCGTGTAGTCATAGCATTGAGTTTGGGCTGGTACTCGGCCTGATAGAAGCAGATCACCTTCACCTCGGGATGGCGCTGCAGCCGCGCCATCAGGGTCTCCAGATTGCTGGTGCGATCGCGAAAATCGGACTGGAAGTTGTATTCGGCGACGATCACATCGGGGATGTGGCGCTTCAGTGCCGCCTGCGCCTTGCGCTGCGAGGCGACGACCTCGACCTCGAAGCCGAGACCGCGGTAGAGCGGCGTGAAATTAGGGTAGCCCCCAAGCTCGACAATCGACAACAGGCTGGGTGCGCGTTCGCTCATCAGGCGAAGACCACCCAGGTCGTGGCGATGTATTTCACGCCCCGTTGCAGCACTGCGGCACGGTGCTCATGCGTCCAGAAGGGCGGAAAGAGAACCAGCTTGCCGCGCTCGGGTCGAACGGCGACATCCTGATAGAGGAACTCGGTCTCCCCGCCCGGACCCGGCACGTCGTTCAGGTACCACAGGACCACCAACTGGCGTTGACTGAGCTCATGGCTGCCGCCGTCGACGTGCCAGTGATAATACTCACCGGGTCGGTAGCGCTGGACCTGGTAACCCTCGTCCTTGAAGGGGCCTTTGAAGTAGGAATAGGCCTCGCGAAATTCCTTGATCGCGGCGGCGAGCGAACCGAAGAACATCTGATCGACGTCTTTCCAGTCCGGTTTATTGCTCACCACCAGGTCGGTCGTGCGCTTCACTCCGGGGTCCTCGGTCCGCAGCTGTCCGACCCGCCCGGCGTATTGGTACTCGGGCTGCGCCTCGAAGCGCTCGATCACCGCGTCGCAGAAGGCCGGCGGGAGGGCCAGAGGCCGCTCGAAGATGAAACTCCCGGCTTTCACCTCGCGGATCGTGGAGAGCGGCTGGATCGTGCGTTCGAAGACGGCGGTCATATGTGGATGGGCATGCTCGAAGGACATCTCGACATTGTCCCGAGCGGGAACGGGTGCGGTCAAATCCGGATCGGGAAGGCATCGATGTCAAGGCATCAATGTCGTAGATTGGCACGGCAGACCCTCCGGCGAGCCGAATGAAACCACCCGCAGACGTGGCGAGGTCGCCTCGCCGATTTGCGGAACCAAACAGACGCAGTGGCCCACTGCCTGCGCATCAAGGCGTGTCCGCGCATCAAGGGCGGTTTGGTCTGTCATTGCGGTATCTAACTCTCCGGAAATCACCTAAGGCGATGCAGGCGAGCGATGCGCAGCGCCATCGGCCGGCGTCAGCTTCACCCGCATCGACTGGAAATCGAGCGTCAGGACACCGCCGTCCGCAAAACCCTCGCCGAGCAACCCGGCGATGCGAAAGCCGAGCTGACGCTCCAACCGGAAGCGCCCCAGCAGCATGCCGACGAGGTCGTG
>JBGSKP010000428.1:0-2438 GCA_041741175.1 Thiocapsa sp.
AGGCGCGATAGCCGACCGCCAGCCGGACCTGCGGCCTGCGCTGCAATCAGATCGGCAGCGACGGTTTTCATCAGCGGACGCGGTTCAGGCCGAACCGAACGCGGCCCGATGCAAGCGCTCGAGCGTGGCCAGATCAACGACCGACGAGCCGGCCAGATCGCCTGCCAGCGCGCGCGCGGGTTGATCGGGCTCGCCAAGATGATCCACCACCAGGGATGCATCGCGCATGTCCTGCCCCCGGGTATAGGCGTTGACGGTCACCAACAGGGCACGCAACCCGGCGTCGAGGGCCGAACGGACGCCGTTATCCGAGTCTTCGACCGCGACGCAGTCGGCGGCATTCAGTCCAAGCTCGGACAGGGCAAGGAGAAAGATATCCGGTGCGGGCTTCTTCAGCGGAACCACGTCGCCCGCGGCGATCACCTCGAACCAGTCACGCAGGCCAGGCTCGCCCGCATGATCGAGCAGGACATTGACGTTCTCCGGCGTCGTGGTGGTCGCGATCGCCAGACGGACACCGGCGTCGCGCGCCTCGCGCAACAGACGCAGGACACCCGGGCGCAGTGGAATGGCCCCGCCCTCCAGCAGCGCGATATAGTGACGCGTCTTGGCACGATGCAGACCGGCGATGAAGTCGGCGGCGTCGATCGCCGGGTCCAGACAGATCCCCTCTTCGGCGATGTAGGTCGTGATCCGCTCTTTGCCGCCGGTCACCCGCAGCATCTCGCCGTAGCGCGCAACGTCCCAGTGCCAGTTCAGACCAGCCTCGGCAAAGGCGGCATTGAACGCGGGGCGATGACCGTCGCGCTCGGTATCGGCAAGCGTACCGTCCACATCGAAGATGATTGCTTTGAAACCAGGCATATCGGAACCCCGCAGCGATCACAAAAAAGGCCGCCAACACAGGCGGCCTCGTCTTACTTGCTCACAGGATCCGCTTTAGTCGTCGGCGCGATACTTCTTGTGGCAGGCCTTACAGGCTTCGCCAAGCTCACCGAATGCACTGGCCACTTCGGTCTGGTCGCCCGATGCGGCAACCTTCTGGAGATTGTCTGCCGCCGAGACAAAGTTCTTGGCGATGGTGCCGACATCTTCCATGTTTTCGAACAACTCCGGCTTGACCCGCGTCTTCACGTCGCCGATGTTCTTGTCGGTGCCGGGGCCGTAGAGCGCGCCCATCCCGGAATTGGCAATGCCGGCGATCGCATTGGCGGCTGCCGCGACCTGGGCGGAGTTGTAGTCGCCCTCAAGATTCGACTTGATCTTGCCCATGTTCCAGCTCATGAAGCTGTAACCGGCCTGGCGAGTCTGAACCTGCTCCTCGGGCTTGAGGTCGGCGAGAGCCGTGCTGGCGAGTCCAAGGGCAAAGACGCCAAGGGCAGTGCTGGCTAGGGTACGTTTCATTCGTCGATCTCCATATAGGGTTTTATCGTGCAGACCCCGCGCTAGATTGGGGGGAAGGCAAGCGAATTCCAGTGATCCGCTTGCCGACGACCGCTCAAGCCGGGTTTGGCAAACGGACCCGGATCATACCCCACACTCGCCGGCTTGCCATCCCCGTGTCAGACGCCCTTTGTCGCATGCGGGCTGGAATCTCGGGCGTCCAACGCCTTACCCTACACGAACCATAGATATCGCGGTCGCGCCACGACAGTGCCCGACCAGATTTTGAACCTGGATCAGACACCTCCACCATGAGCCACCAACTCACCCAACATCTGGCAACCCTCCTCGGCCTCGTGGAGCGGCCCGGCGACTTCCACGCCAGCGGAACCATCGACATGCACCCGCCACGCATCGAGGTGGATGGCGTGGGGACGCTATCGCTACCGCTTCTGGCGACGCAGGCCGAAGCCCTCATCGCCCGCGCGGAGCAGGCCCCTTATGGTCGTGGCACCGAGACACTGGTCGACACCGGCGTGCGCCGCACCTGGCAGATCGACGGGGAGCGGGTGCAGATCTCGGGCCGCGCCTGGGCGCGCGATCTAGGGACCGTCCTCGACCAGACGAAGCTCGGGCTGGGGGTCGGCGGATCCGTCTCGGCCGAACTTTACAAGCTGTTGATCTACGATACCGGCAGCTTTTTCATCAGTCACCGCGACAGCGAGAAGGCGCCTGGCATGTTTGCCACACTGGTGGTCGTCCTGCCCTCGGAGCATCGTGGCGGCGAGCTGCTGATCCGTCATCGGGGCCGCGAGGTGCGGCTGGATCTACGCCGTGACGAGCCCTCCGAGGTCGCCTTCGCTGCTTTCTACGCCGACTGTCTGCACGAGGTCCTGCCCGTCGTCTCGGGCTATCGGCTGGCGCTGATCTACAACCTGATCCGCACCGGGACCGATCCAGTGCCGGGTCCGCCGGAGCACGACCGCGAGCATCTCTGGGCGGTCAAGCTGCTCCAAGCCTGGGGCGCCGCCCCGCTCTCGCCCGCGGCCGGCGCT
>JBGSKP010000429.1:0-6173 GCA_041741175.1 Thiocapsa sp.
AGATGGTGATGCCCGGGGATAACGTGAAGATGACGATCAAGCTGATTGCGCCGATCGCCATGGAAGAGGGGTTGCGCTTTGCAGTGCGCGAAGGCGGTCGCACCGTCGGTGCCGGCGTCGTCGCGAAGATCATCGAGTAAAGCGGGTCGTCGCGGCTCCCGGGGCAGTGCTGATGGGCCTGCCCCAAGATCTCCGCGATCGGTCCTGATTGTTTTAGGCCAGTAGCTCAATTGGCAGAGCAGCGGTCTCCAAAACCGCAGGTTGGGGGTTCGAGTCCCTCCTGGCCTGCCATACAACCCATCGCCCCGTTTAATTTATCGCTCAGGCGACACCCGATCTCATGAATTCACGTGTAGAGGCCCGAGGGTCCGGCTTGGATACTGCCAAGCTGGCGTTTGCCGCGTTTCTGCTGGTCGCCGGCATTTTCGCCTTTTATTTCTTCGAGGGCATCTCGGTCCTGCTTCGTGTGATCGGCTTACTCGTGATCATGGGCGGTGCGGCGGCTGTCGCTTTCCAGACCGAGCGCGGTCGCGCCTTATGGCAGTTCGCGTCTGATGCGCGGATGGAAGTGCGCAAGGTCGTTTGGCCGTCACGACAGGAAACACTTCAGACGACGCTAATCGTCATCGTCATGGTGCTGGTCGTCGGCATTCTTTTGTGGTTATTCGACATGATGCTGATGGCCATCCTCAGATTCCTCACAGGACAGGGGGGCTGAGCATGGCGATGCGCTGGTATGTCGTTCACGCGTATTCCGGTTTCGAAGGACAGGTCAAGCGATCGTTGGAAGATCGTATCAAGCGCGCTGCGCTGGAGGATCTGTTCGGATCGATTCTAGTGCCGACCGAGGAAGTCGTGGAGATGCGTGGGGGGCAGCAGCGCAAGAGTGAGCGCAAGTTTTTCCCCGGCTACGTCTTGGTTCAGATGGAAATGACGGACGACACCTGGCACTTGGTGAAAAGCGTTCCGAAGGTCATGGGATTCATCGGAGGAACCGGCGATCGACCGGCTCCGATCCCCGATTCGCAGGCCGAAGCCATTCTTGTGCGATTGCAGGAAGGCGGCGAGAAACCGCGTCCGAAGGTGCTCTATGAGCCCGGCGAGGTCGTTCGGGTCGTCGATGGTCCCTTCACCGATTTTAACGGTGTAGTGGAAGATGTCGATTACGACAAGAGTCGCGTTAAGGTCTCGGTGCTGATCTTCGGCCGCTCCACGCCGGTCGATCTCGAGTTCGCCCAGGTCGAAAAGGCTTAGCCGGGCATCGTTCGATTGCTGTCGGGGCCATCTCAGGATGCCCCGATCCCGGGTCGCTGTCGTGCGGCGACACTACCGAGTCCCCTAGGGGACCCTAATCGGGGGAGCCTCGAGTCCGGCTCAGGCGCTACCACCCCACTGGAGAAAAGTTGTGGCGAAAAAGATTAACGCCTACATCAAGCTGCAGGTCAAGGCAGGCGAGGCCAATCCAAGCCCGCCGGTAGGTCCCGCGCTTGGTCAGCACGGCGTGAATATTATGGAGTTCTGCAAAACCTTTAATGCTCGCACCCAAGAGCTCGAAAAGGGGATGCCGATCCCGGTGGTCATTACGGTCTACTCCGATCGTAGTTTCACCTTTATCACCAAGACGCCGCCAGCCTCGGTGCTCTTGAAGAAGATCATGGGTATTCAGAAAGGCAGTCCGAATCCAAACACCAATAAGATCGGCGTCGTGACGCGCGAGCAGCTCGAGCAGGTCGCCGCGGCGAAAATGCCTGATCTGACCGCAGCGGGTATGGACGCGGCTGTTCGCACGATTGCGGGCAGTGCGCGAGCGATGGGTCTCGATGTCGAGGGGGTGAACTGATGGCGCGGCTATCCAAGCGCATGCGCGCGATCCGTGAGCGGGTCGAGCGCAGCAAACTCTATCCGGCGGAAGATGCATTTGCCTTGCTTAAGGATCTTTCGCAGATCAAATTTTCCGAGAGTGTGGATGTCGCGGTGAATCTCGGCGTCGATCCGCGTAAGTCCGATCAGGTCGTACGCGGCTCGACTGTTCTGCCTCACGGCATCGGCAAAACCGTTCGCGTTGCCGTGTTTGCGCAGGGCGCCTCCGCGGATGCCGCGACCGAAGCCGGCGCCGATCGGGTGGGCTTCGATGATCTGGCTGAGGACATTAAGGCCGGCAAGCTCGACTTCGACGTGGTGATTGCCTCTCCGGATGCGATGCGTCTGGTCGGTCAACTGGGTAAGATCCTCGGCCCACGCGGGCTGATGCCGAATCCAAAGGTTGGCACGGTGACGCCGGACGTCGCCCAAGCGGTCCTCAACGCGAAGGCCGGGCAGGTGCGCTATCGCACGGACAAGGCCGGCATCATCCATTGCCCGCTGGGCAAAGCCGATTTCGAGCCGGTAAAGCTGCGTGAAAACCTTGAGGCATTGCTTGCCAACCTGGTGCGGGCGAAGCCGAGCAGCTCAAAAGGCGTTTACATGAGAAAGGTTACGGTTTCGACCACCATGGGCCCAGGTCTCACTGTCGATCATTCCGGACTGAGTTTCTAAAGCGATCTTTGGGGCCATCGTCCCTCGGGTCAAAGCCTTCTTTGGGGCCACGGCGCAAGCCGGGGACCGTCAAAGACCGCAGGTGTCTCCTGCTCGGCACGGAGCCGGTGCAGTGGACTTAATGGCTTGTTTGCCTGCGCAGACGGTGCTCCGAATCAGTTGTTTTGCTGGTGACGGTGCACAGAATCGCCCGAGAGCACACGCTGGATGCGTGCACTCGACGGCCTCGGCTCAGGCCGGGTTTACCGACAAGAGGTGACGAACATGGCGCTGACTTACGCGCAAAAAGAAATCATCGTCGCCGAGGTCGCGGAAGTCGCTAAGGGCGCCCATTCGGCCGTTGGAGCCGAGTATCGGGGCTTGACCGTGCAACAGATGACCCGGCTTCGCGTGGAAGCGCGCAAGGCGGGGGTCTATGTGCGCGTCGTCAAAAACACCTTGGCCAGACGTGCGTTGCAGGATACCGACTTTGCGTGCATGAGCGAGGGGCTGACCGGCCCGTTGGTACTCGCATTCTCGCAAAATGATCCGGGTTCGGCCGCGCGCGTCATGGAAGCCTTTGTTAAGGACCATAACAAGGTCCAGGTGCGCTTGATTGCCCTAGGAGGCAAGCTGCTTGATCCCTCGGAGCTTGGCAATCTGGCCAAGATGCCGACCCGTGATCAGGCGATCAGTCTGCTCATGGCTGTGATGAAGGCACCGGTACAAAAGCTTGCAGCGACGATCAACGAGGTGCCGGGCAAGTTGGTCCGCACCATCGCCGCGATTCGCGATGCGAAAGAGGCTGCTTAGGCGGCTCTCTTCACCAGCAATTTAATTTCAGACCTATCTCAGGAGCTCACCATGGCCGTCTCCAAAGACGAGATCCTTGAAACAATTGGAAATATGACTGTGCTGGAGGTCGTCGACCTCATCAGTGCGATGGAAGAGAAGTTCGGCGTCACGGCAGCCGCTGCCGTGGCTGCTCCGGCCGCCGGCGGTGGGGCCGAAGCTGCCCCGGTCGAGGAGCAGACCGAGTTCGACGTCATCTTGGCGTCGTTCGGTGCCAACAAGGTCGCGGTCATCAAGGCCGTTCGTTCGCTGACCGGCCTCGGCTTGAAGGAAGCAAAGGACGCTGTCGAAGGTGCACCGACGACCCTGAAGGAAGCCGTTTCCAAGGGCGAGGCCGAAGAAGCCAAGAAGTTGCTCGAGGAGGCTGGTGCAACGGTCGAAGTGAAGTAACGGCGCATTGCGTCGACTTGCCTTCGGTGGGACCTTCGGGCTGGCGGCGAGTAGCCGCCGGCCTTTCGCCGTTGGCTTTCGTCGAGCATTCTCGACGAACCCTTTAGTCGGCTCGCGCCGTTCCGACTGGCTCGGCCGCACAGGTGCAGGGCCGTTGACGAGGCACTGACCGGAGCACTCCGACGTTGACGCGCACAAGCCGACAGCGGCGTTGACCCCCGTCCTGGACACAAGCACGTATTTCGAGGGAAAGGCATGATGGCCTATTCGTTCACCGAAAAAAAGCGCATCCGTAAAGACTTCGGCAAGCGTCCAAGCATCCTGGACGTGCCGTTTCTGCTGGCGACGCAGATCGACTCCTATCACGAGTTCCTTCAGGCCGACCGGGCCGTCGGAGACCGTCGGGACGTCGGACTTCATGCGGCCTTCAAGACCGTCTTTCCGATCGAGAGCTATTCGGGCAACGCCATTCTCGAGTACGTCAAGTATCGGCTCGGCGAACCGGTTTTCGACGAGCGCGAGTGTCATCTGCGCGGCGCTACCTTTGCGGCCCCCCTGCGCGTGCTGCTGCGTCTGGTCATCTATGATCGTGATGCCCCCGCCGGTTCGAAGGTCATCAAGGACGTGCGCGAGCAGGAGGTCTACATGGGCGAATTGCCGCTCATGACTGGCACCGGCACCTTTATCATCAACGGCACCGAACGCGTCATCGTCTCGCAGCTGCATCGCTCACCCGGCGTTTTCTTCGATCACGACAAGGGCAAGACCCACTCTTCCGGGAAGCTGCTGTTCTCCGCGCGGGTGATTCCCTATCGTGGTTCCTGGCTCGATTTCGAGTTCGACCCGAAAGACAATGTCTTCGTGCGCATCGATCGGCGGCGCAAGCTGCCGGCGACGATTCTGCTGCGCGCG
Source organism: Thiocapsa sp. (assembly GCA_041741175.1). Lineage (GTDB taxonomy): Bacteria > Pseudomonadota > Gammaproteobacteria > Chromatiales > Chromatiaceae > Thiocapsa. The sequence continues at coordinate 4,669 of JBGSKP010000429.1, forward strand.
CTCGGATATGGCGTCGAGGACATTCTCGAGCGTTTCTTCGAGACCGATACATTCCGGATTAGCGATCGTGCGGTAACCCTGGACCTGGTGCCGGAGCGCCTGCGCGGGGAGACCGTCGGATTCGACGTGAAGCTCGGCGACGAGGTGCTCGTGGAGTCCGGACGTCGCGTCACGGCACGCCACATTCGCGAGTTGCAGAAAGCCGGCATCGAGCGCCTGGAGGTCCCCTCGGACTTCCTGGTCGGGCGCGTGCTGGCGCACCCCCAGATCGACACCGAGACCGGGGAGGTGATCGCCGAGGCCAATGCCGAGATCACCCCGGATCTGCTCGAGATGATTTTCACCAAGGGCATCGAGACGCTCGAAACCCTCTTCGTGAACGATCTGGATCACGGCCCCTATATTTCCGAGACGCTGCGGATCGATCCGACCACCAGTGATCTGGAGGCGCAGGTCGAGATCTACCGGATGATGCGTCCGGGTGAGCCGCCGACCAAAGAAGCGGCGCAGAATCTCTTCCATAACCTCTTCTTCACCCCCGATCGATACGATCTGTCGGCGGTCGGGCGAATGAAGTTCAACCGTCGTCTCGGGCGCGCTTCCGAGGAAGGGCCCGGTGTAGTGTATGACGGCCGCTACTTCAGCGGGCGCAACGACGAACCCTCCAAGCGGCTCTACCAGGAGCACGGTGAGACGTCGGACATCATCGAGGCACTGAAAGTCCTGGTCGAGCTGCGCAACGGGCGCGGCAATGTCGACGACATCGACCATCTGGGCAATCGGCGCATCCGCTGTGTCGGCGAAATGGCCGAGAACCAATTCCGCGTCGGTTTGGTGCGGGTGGAGCGTGCGGTCAAGGAGCGTCTGTCGCTCGCCGAGTCCGAGGGGCTCATGCCGCAGGAGCTGATCAACGCCAAGCCGGTCTCGGCCGCGATCAAGGAGTTCTTCGGCTCCAGCCAGCTCTCCCAGTTCATGGACCAGAACAATCCCCTTTCGGAGGTCACCCATAAGCGGCGTGTCTCGGCACTCGGCCCCGGCGGTCTGGCGCGTGAGCGCGCCGGCTTCGAGGTGCGCGACGTGCACCCGACGCACTATGGTCGCGTCTGTCCGATCGAGACGCCTGAAGGACCGAACATCGGCCTGATCACCTCGCTGGCCGTCTATGCGCGGACCAATTCATACGGCTTCCTGGAAACGCCTTACCGCAAGGTCGAAGGCGGCCGGGTCACCATGGATATCCAGTATCTGTCGGCGATCGAGGAAGGCAACTTCGTGATCGCGCAGGCCAACGCCACGCTCGACGACGAGGGTCACCTGACCGACGCGCTGGTCTCCTGCCGTCACGCCAACGAGTTCGCCATGCGCACGCCCGACGAGGTCCAGTTCATGGACGTCTCGCCGCGCCAAATCGTCTCGGTGGCGGCGTCGCTGATCCCCTTCCTGGAGAACGACGACGCCAACCGCGCCCTGATGGGCTCCAACATGCAGCGCCAGGCCGTGCCGCT
>JBGSKP010000430.1:0-20924 GCA_041741175.1 Thiocapsa sp.
GCTGAGCCTCTGCGGCGCGGCACTCGCTTGGGCCGTCGCAGCGCCGCCGACCCTGATCGGCGTGCTGCTGTTGGTAGGGGTAGGCGTCGGACTGCCGGCCGGCATGCTGTTTAAGATCCTGCCGTTCTTGACCTGGTTTCACCTCCAGCATCGCCAACTCGGGAGCGGACGGTTCGACCTGCGCATCCCGCATATGGGAAGTCTGCTGTCGACGCGGTGGGCACGGGTTCAGTTCGGCCTGCATCTCGCCGCACTGGCGCTGCTCGTGGGGAGCCTGTGGGTTCCGGTGCTGGCCCGCCCGGCGGGCATCGCGCTCGCACTGTCCTCGTTGGTCCTGCTCCTGTTGCTGATCGGCGTCGCGCGCACCTATCGACGGTTCGCTGTCCTGCTCCGGCCGGCGCCTTCAAGAGCAGGGCCGCGACCCTGAATCGGCCTAATCCGACTGCTCAGTGCTCGCCCTTCGTGCGCAGCAAGCCGGCCAAGCGGTTGCCTTGCTTCTGCGGACCGCCGCGCGGAAAGAGGCGATGCAGGTAGCGGTTGCTGCCCTTCTCGTCCCCCCAGACCTTGCGGAAGTGGGCAATCATGTCGCGCACCGTCGCCTGGGTACCGCGCTTGACATAGCTGGCTCTCAGGAAGCGGATGATCTCCCAGTGCTCGGCATTCAGCTCCAGCCCGTCATGAGCCGCCAGGGCGCGGGCAAACTCCTCCGACCAATCCGACGGATCCACGAGGTAGCCTTCGCTGTCGGTCAGGATCGCGCGGTCACCGACCTGGATGCTGCGCGTGGTCATGCTCGGGTAGGCGTTGCTGCCGGAGGGAAACTCGCCCGGCAAGCCCTTGGAGTCGCGCTCGGACTCGGTGATGGACCAAAGCTCGATCGGGATCTCGCCGTCGAGGCGCCCGTCGAAACGTTCGACGCCGGACACCAGCACCTTGCCGCTGGTCGGCGGCAGATCGAAACGCGCCAAGCCCGCGCGGTCGGTGAGGACAGGCGCCGTCTCGGACCCGTCCGCGTCCAGCTTGAGGACCACGGGTGTGCGTTTCAGCGGCTCGTTCGTGACCTTCATGGACACCTTGACGTCAATCATCGTCTCGTCTCCGACTCCATCGATATTTTGTCTATATCATCAAATTAGCCTCTACTTGAACCCGAGACAAACGAATCCTTTCGGCGGTAGGTATCGAATTGTTCGATTCAAACCCTGTTCTCATGAGGAGTATGCTTCGTCGGAACCCGCGGCCTCGAGGATGCAGGAACCTTATGCATGAAGGGGTTTCAACCAAAGAAATATTCAAACATCTAAGCCGCGTCCGCTCCGGCAATGATGGATCGATACAACGTCTACTCAACGCGAAACGGGCGCATGTCATGATGGACGCGGTTTATGGACATTGAACAGGTCAGAACCTTCTTGGCAGTCGCCGCCCACGGGAGCTTCCAAGAGGCTGCCAACCGGGTGCATGTCACCCAATCCACGGTCAGCGCGCGCATTCAGGGCCTCGAGCACTACCTGAACGCCCGGTTGTTCGTGCGCAACCGCTCGGGCGCGGCCCTCACGCCCGCGGGTCGGCGGTTCCTTCGGCACGCCAAGACCCTGGTACTCACCCTCGAGCAGGCACGCCACGACGTGGGTCTGCCGAGCCTCTTTCGGGCCAGCATCACGGTCGGTGCCCGCATCGCCTTGTGGGACGGTTTCCTGCCGCTCTGGGCCGGGCGGATGCGCGAGCTTGCCCCGGACGTCTCGCTGAGTAGCGAGATCGGTTTCGAGGACGATCTGATGCGGCGCATCGTCGAAGGCACGCTGGATCTCGCCTTGATGTATACGCCGCAGCTCAGTGCCGGTCTTCAGGTCGAACACCTGTTCGACGAAACCCTGGTTCTGGTGACCAGCGACCCGAAACGCACCGAGCTGGACGACGGCTATGTCTACGTGAGCTGGGGGCCGACGTTCTACGCCCAGCACAGCAAGGTCTACCCGGATCTGGAACGGCCGGCCCAGATGGCGAACATCGGCTGGCTCGGTCTCCAGTTGATTCTGGCCAACGGAGGCACCTGCTTCGTCCCCGAGCGGGTCGCCGCACCTTACGTGCGCGCAGGATGCCTGCACGTCGCGCACGATAGCCCGAGGTTTCTGTTGCCGGCCTATGTCGTCTACCCGTTGGAGAGCGAGTCGCCCGTGCTCGAGACGGCGCTGTCGACGCTGCGAGCCATCATCGAGGAGCGATCGCCCGCCGACGGCGGCACGCCGACGGAATGCACGCCCGAACCGCTCGCCGGGTTCGGACACCCGCCGGAGCAGCTCCATGCGCCCGGTCTGTCTCCCGAAATGAAGCGGTCGTGACCGATCGAGGCGAGCTTGCGGAGCGAATCAGATCGGCGTGCCTGCAGGCCGCGTCGGCGGCCTATGAGCAAGCCGGCATCAGCGGTTTGTGCGGCGAGGGCCGTTGGGAACTCGCAGTCCAGGCGATCAAAGTGCTCGATTTAACTCCTTTGCTCGAAACCCCGACGTCCGAAACCCCGACGTCCGAAACAGGGGTACCGGAATCACCGAAACCAGACACGAAGAGACGATCCATGCAACGCATCGAACCCTTGCGACGCCTGTCGAGCGAGCATCACAACGGCCTGGTCATTGCCCGGCGGGCCCGTGAGCTGGAGGGGAAAGCACCCGATGCTCGCGCGGCCGCCTGGGCCGATCTGCGGCAACGCTTCGCCGATGAGCTCGAGCCTCATTTCAAGCTCGAAGAGCGCGGATTGTTGCCGGCGCTGCAGGCGGCCGGGGAAGGCTTGCTGGTTGAGCGCACCTTGGCCGAGCATCTGAGGATGCGCGCCATGATCGATGCGGGCGGTCCGGAAGACCTCGCCGCATTCGCCGAGGCGCTGGCGGATCACATCCGGTTCGAGGAGAAGGAGTTGTTTGAAACGGCCCAACGTGTCCTGGGGGTCGAGGCACTGGAGCGCATTCAAGCGCTTCACGATCGCGAGGCCGCGCGGGTCTGCCGGACTTGATCTCAGTCAAGGGATTGGAGTGCCTTTGATCTATGCTGAGAAACGAGCTTGGCTTAAACCGCGTCCAGAGCGAGATACTCATTTTCGAGTGAGTTCGATGATTGGCGCATCCACGGCCTTAGCGGAGACGCGGATGATGAGAACAGAGAGATCGTCGGCGACACGAGCGCATCCGCGAAGACACCGACACCGCCGAAGCCTTGGAGGCCCCGCATGCGATTTCCGATCCTGACCGGTCTGTTGCTGGTGTCGACGGGGCTCGCCTTCGCCGATCCGACCAATTCGGCCGGGTCGATCGAGATCGGTTTCGCCGAGGTCCGGACGTTGGGAACACTCAACGGCCAAGCACTGGCCTGTCGGCAGTTCGATGCGTCCAGCGAGGCGAAGGCGCTGGTGATCGGCTACGCGCCCAAGACCCGCCGCTACGGAACCCTCTTCGAAACGGCGACCAACGCCGCCTTCCTCGCGACGACCAAGGACAGCGGGTCCTGCCCGACCGAGGCCGACCTGACGGCGCGACTGGCGGAATCGGCGGCGGCACTGAAGGCGGTGTTCCCGGACCAAGAGACCCCTGAACCGTCTGGGCCGGAACCGTCCCTATTGACCGACGAGACCGGGTCTTGAAGGTCCCGATTGCCGCACTCCTCCTAGCCGCAGGCTTGGCGACGGGATCGGTCGGCGCCGCCGCGATCCCCGATGACGAGGAGACCCCGCCGAGCGGGCGCTATCTCCTGATGGACGCCAACGGACGGGCCGTCACCAATGCAGACTTCCCGGGTCAATTCCAGCTCATCGCCTTCGGCTACACCTACTGTCCGGACATCTGCCCGACCACGCTGGTCGAGGCCGCGGCGATCCTGAAGCAGTTGGGCGATCGGGCGGAACGCGTTCAGCCGATCTTCATCACGGTCGATCCGCAGCGCGATACCCCGCAGGTGCTGGCGACCTATACCGCCTACTTCCACCCGCGCATCATCGGCCTCACCGGCTCGGCGTCGCTCACCGCGCGCGCCGCCCAGAACTTCAACGCCCGTTACGAGAAGGTCACCGAGCCAGGCGCACCGGCCGATCGCTACCACCTCGACCACAGCGCCGGCATGTATCTGCTCGGCCCCGACGGGAGCTATATCCGGAAGTTCGGCTACTCGACACCGGCCGCCGAGATCGCCGAGCGGATCGACATCCTCCTGGACGAGACGCCGACGGCGCTCGTGCAGTGATGGGGATGCGGTGCCCGGCATGCGGGATAACGCGAGCGACGCCTATCCTCGCAGACGCTGCTCCAGCTCGGCGAGTCGCGCCTCCAACGCCCGGCGCTGTCTGGACTCCTCCTCGGCACGCGCCTCGGCGTCCTGTCTTGCCTGCTCGGCCGCCTGCCGAGCGAGCTCCGCCTCCGCATGGCTGCGCAGCGGCTCGCCGGTGGCGGGGTCATGGAAGCGCAGTTGTCCCTCGTCCAACCGCAGATCCAGACCGAGCACGGCGCTGTGCATCCGCAGATCGGTACCCGATCGCTCCTGGATGGGCAGCGGCCAATAATTGCGCTCGATAAGCTGCAACCCCTGCAAACGCGGTTCCAGATAGTCCCCGGTCGGGTCGTACTGCCAATACTCCTTCACGCCGAGCAAGGCATAGACGCCGCGTTTGGCGCCCTGATCCTCCGAATAGGTGCTCTTGGAGGTGATCTCGAGCACGAAGTCGGGTGCCTTGGGTTCGTGCCACAGCTTGTAGGAGGCGCGATCGTGCGATGGCGCCCCCATCACCACGAAGACATTGGGCGCCACGACGGCCTTGGGGTTGCCCTGCTCGTAGTAGACGAACATGTTTCCCGACACATAGACATCCGGGCGGTCGCGGAAATGAATCCGCAGCGACTCGACCGCGTACATCAGCGGCTCGCGTTGAAAATCGCTCTCGGCCATGGGTTGCCCGTCCGAATCCGGATAATCGACGACATCGGCGGGATAGAGCACAGGCGACATGGGATCGATCCTCTCTGCCGGTTTCTTGATTCACCGGTATGAGTATAACCCCTTGAGCGAGTGAACTCGGATGTCGCGTGCTGAACCGCGTCCGGAGCGAGATGTTCAGTTTCGAGTGACGGCGACGAAGCGCTGACGCGTGTTCGGCTTCATCCCCTCGGCGCTGCCGTGAGCGTCGATGGATATTTCCGCGCTGCGATTCGAAATTGCCTCAGCGCGCTGTTCGCATCCGCACGCCTCGCTTACCTTGCCTGGCTTGAGTATCAGACTGCGCCGTTCATTCTGCGGGGAGTCGCGCGCGTGCCATTGCGGAAGACGAATCAATGGAGTCGTTACAGATGATGGCGTTTGAGCCGATGACGCTGCTGCGCCGACGGGCGATTTTGCCACTCCTTGAGCATGCCACCGGGCGCTTGATCTACGCGGTGCGCATCGGAGACCTGTCCGGCGATGTGTATTTCAATGTCATCGACAGGCCGTTCGGCGTCAACGTCAGCCACGAGCGGATCGCCTTGTCCCGACTCCAGAGCGTTCTGGCGGCGCCGCTGGCAACCGGGGAGCCCTTTCAGACCAGGCTGCTTCTGGGCGCCGTCGTCAACCGTGCCAAGCACAACGGCGCTGTGCTGGCCGCGATCCTGCGCCATGAGGGCCTCCTGACGGCAGCGCCGGACCGGCCGCAGTTGCACGTCTGCACCGGCGACTGGCAGGACTGGGCTTACGCTCAGCGCGAGCGACTCGCGACAGGTGAACCCTCCGAACCCCGTTTGCTGGCCGAGCCGACGTCAAGACCGACCCTGGCCGGATAAGTCTGCGGGTTGATCCACCGGCTTCTGCTGCCGGTCGATCCTCCGGCACCGTGCTCTGGATGACCGCGTCAGGCCTGCTTTGAGCGTGCGCCCGCCATGTCCATGGGCGATGTACCCGGGGCGGGGTGCGCGCCTGTTCACCGGGACGGTCTTGATCCTGCCCGGAGCGATAACGGAGAAAAGAAAACGGATATGAAGGGTTTTCGTTTACTCCAAAGGCTTCGTGCTATCTGGATGCCGCCTTGCCTTCCCGAGGCCGATCTTGCCGTAAAGCTGGTTTATCCGCGCGGTCATCGCATCAGGCGCGACCTTGTGACCGCCGTTTGTCACAACCGGCTGCATGTCCTAAGGTTGATGACACGCGGCGACTGCGAGGTGGTGAGCTGCACACCCGAGCAATGGCGCGACTATGTGATCGAGGTCGCCGCATCGCAGGGTGTACGGTTGAGCCGAGTGCCGTGGATCGCTGCCCCGCGTTGCGCCGAGATCGGCGCAGCGACCCAAACCGATCTGCCTACCCCGAATGGGTCGGTGACGTGATGACACTCCGTGCACAGGCGGCTAACGGCAGTGCTGATGAACATCCCACTCCGAACGGTCCTGGTGGCTACCTTCTCCGCGCTGGTTATCGGTGCCGTCGGCACCGTCGGCATCCTCTCTTACTCGGCCGGCCAGCGCGCCGTGACCACGCTCGCCGGCCGCTTGATGACGGAGATCGGCGAGCGCATCGAGCAACATGTCGTCCAATCGCTCCGGGATCTGCGCGGTATCGTGGAGATCAATGCCGCGCTGATCCACCAGGGGCGGCTAGACCTGAGCGATCCCGGCGCGCTGGATCGCCATTTCGCCACGCAAACGGGTTTGTACACCGGTGTGGACAGCATCGGTCTGATCACCGAACAGCGTGAGCTTCTGATGGTGGCCCGGCGTGCGCCGGACGCCTTGCTGATTCGTCGATTCAACGCCGCGACCGACTATCGCCTGCATCACTATCGGGCAGATCCTGGCGGTAGGCAGGGTGATCTGATCGAGTCGCGGCAGAACTATGATCCCCATAACGACCCGCCCGGTCGGCCCTGGTATCCCATAGCGCGTGAGGCCGGGCAGGGGAGCTGGCACATGTCGGTCAGTCTGGCAAAGGGGCAGAATCGGCCCGAATTGGTCAGTTTTTATGCCCGACCATTCAGCGATGCGTCCGGAACGCTCCGGGGTGTGCTGGTCGCCGGCATGACCCTGAACGGCATCAGCGCGTTCCTGCAGGATCTGGAGGTCGGCACGCCTGGGCAGGCTTTTGTCGTCGATCGCCGAGGGAGGCTGGTCGCCACCTCCAGTGGGGAAATCCCCTTCGATAACCGATCGCGGACCGATCACGCTCAAAATGTTGCGGTCGAGCGTCGACGGCTGTCGGCGGCGGCGAGCACGCATGCGGTGACCGCCCAAGCCACCAGAGCGTTGCTCGCACGTCAGCCATCGCTGGAGCGGTTGTCCGCGGCGCTTGGTTTCGCCTTCGAGGTCGAGGGGCGACGGTATCTTGCCAAGGCCGCGCCGCTGTCCGCGGACATGAGCCATCCGGATTGGCTGATCCTGGTGGTGGCGCCGCGCGATGATTTTACGTCCCTGGTCGGGGCGCAGGTGAAACAACCGATTCTGCTGGCTGGTCTGGCCGTGCTGATTGCCGTCTTGCTCGGCCTGGCAGCGGCCGGTGCGATCAGTCGGCCCTTAGGTCAACTGAGCGCCGCGACCCGGCGCCTGGCCGAAGGAGATTTCAGCCAGCCACTGCCGCTCGCGCCGATCCGGGAGCTTCGGGGTCTCGGGAAATCCTTCGGCGCCATGACCGATCGGCTGCGCGATGCGTTCGCCGAACTCAACGCGGTCAACCAGAACTTAGGCGCCGCCGAGAAGGCGCTGGCGGACCACAATCGACTGCTGGAGCAGCGCGTGGAGGAACGCACCGCTGCGCTGCTTGCGGCGCAGCATCGTGTCGCCGACACCATGGCGCAGGTTGCGGCGTCCGAAGCCAAGTTCAGGGCGATGTTCGAGCAGTCGCCGCTCGGTATCGTGCTGGTCGATCGGGCGACCGGTCACCTGATCGAGATGAACGAACGCCTGTTACAGATCATCGGACGGCCGCGCGATGATGTCCTCGCCGCGGGCTGGATGGGTATCACCCATCCGGAGGATTTGCCCGCGCAGCGGGAGGGCCTGGCGCGACTGCGCGCCCGGGAAATCGAGAGCTTCCAGATCGAAAAGCGCTACATCCGCCCCGACGGCTCCGCGGTCTGGGTCGATCTGCGGATCACGTCGGTGGCGATGGGTGCCGATGCGCGCCCGGTCCTGCTCTGCCTGGTCGAGGACATCCAGGCGCGCCGGCAGGCCGAAGAGGCATTGCGAGAGAGTGAGGAGCGCTTTCGGACGGCCTTCGACACTGTCTGCACCGGGATGTGTCTGGTGGACCTCCAGGGCAATCTGATGCAGGTGAACGATGAGATGACGGCGATCTTCGGCTACGCCAAACAGGAGCTGGAGAGCATGACGGTGAACGATCTGGCGCTCCCCGAAGATGCTGCGCTGAGCCCCACCTTCATCCACGACGCGATGCAGGGCGTCCGGAAGAGCGCGACCTTCGAGAAGCGCTACCGACATCGACAGGGTCATATCATCCATGGTGTCGTGGCTGCATCGCTGGTGTGCGATGGCAGGGGAGAGCCGACGTATTTCATCTCGCAGATTCAGGATGTGAGCGAGCGCAAGCGCTACGAGCACGATCTGCGGGAGGCCCGCGACGCGGCCGAGAAAGCCAACGCGGCCAAGAGCGACTTCCTGGCGCATATGACGCATGAGTTGCGCACCCCGCTGCATGCCATCCTGGGTTTTTCCGAGGTGCTGGAAGCCTGGGAGGATCGCGACGCCGCCATCGTCACCGCAAACACCCGCAATCAGGACGGTTTACTGCTGCGACGGCGACGCGATCTGCTTGCCGCCATTCAACGCAATGGGCGTGACCTCCTGGCGCTGGTCAACGATGTGCTGGACTTAAGCCGCATGGAGAGCGGGCGATTGAGTCTCGAGACGGGTCCAACCGATCTGCCGACTCTGCTGCGCGAGTGCGTGGCCGATTTGGCCGCCGTGGCCAGGGACAAGCAGCTTGTGCTGGAACTCGACCTCGATGCGATGCTGCCGCGCGCCGTGCAGGTCGACGCGCGGCGGGTGAGGCAGATCCTGAACAATCTGCTCGGCAATGCAGTCAAGTTCACCCTGCGTGGCAAGGTGATCCTTCAGGCCGCTGCGAGATCCGATCCTCTGAACCCGGAACGGGTGACCTTGATCTTACGGGTCGCCGATACCGGACCCGGCATTTCGCAGGCCAGGCAAGAGTTGATTTTTCAGGCGCCGACGCCGAGCCCGGCGGGGCGGCACGCCGGTGCGCATCGCGGCAGTGGTCTCGGGCTGGCTATCAGTTCAAAACTGGCCCGGCAGATGGGCGGAGAGATCAGTCTCGACAGCGTGCCGGATAGGGGTAGCTGTTTCACCCTGACCCTGCCCGACGTCCCGTTGGCTGTCCTGCCCGACTGCGGCGGTGCAGACGGGGTGGACGACAGCCTCAATCGTCGGCACACCGATGCGCAGGCCATGCCGGACATCGCGGTCCGCGACAACGGATCGGGCCGAGCATGGGCACTGCCGTCCGAAGCCGCATTGGTCGAGCTGCGGGAGCTGGCCGAGCTTGGCCGCACCACCCGATTGGAAGCCTGGTGCAAACACTGGTCGGCACCGGAGTGCCGGCCGGACTTTGCCGCCGATGTTCTGAAGCTCACCCATGCCTTTGCGCACGACCGCATCATCGCCCTGGTCGACGCCTGTCTGGAGGAGTACGCGGCGGCCCCCGGTCCGGTACAGGGTTCATCTCAGGGCATCCCGATTCAGCCCGGTCCGCCAATCGACATCAGCGAGGATTCAGCGCCGTGATTCCCCCGGCCGAGAACGGCACACTGCTCGTCATCGACGACGAGCCGGATAATCTGCGCCTCGCCGTCGAGATCCTCCGCGACAAGGGACTGGAAATACTCAGCGCACGCGACGGTGTGGCTGGATTGCAGATCGCGGCGCGGCTGCGGCCGGACCTGATCCTGCTCGATATCCGGATGCCGGGTCTGGACGGTTTCGAGGTCTGTCGTCGTCTGAAGCAGGATTCGGCAACCCGGCGGATCCCGGTGATCTTTCTCACCGCATTGGATCAGTTCGAAGACAAATCCCTGGGCTTCGAGGTTGGTGGAGTCGATTACATGACCAAGCCGTTCGATGCCCGCGAGCTCCTGCTGCGGGTCAATAGCCAGTTGCGGTTGACCAGGCGTCTCGCCGAGCTTGAGGATCGCCTGGACTCACGCGCCGAAGCGGCGTGCGCGGCGATCCCCGAGGTTCTGGATAGACCGCTTGCGATGCTGATCCGCGCACGGGATCGCTTACTGGAGAACCTGGCCGAACCACCCGACCTCAGCACCCTGGCGCGCCAATGCGGAACCAACCGCACCAGCCTGCAGCGGCTGTTCAGGTCGCACCTTGGAGCGAGTGTTTTCGGGTATGTCCGCGAGCAGCGCCTCCTGCGGGCGAGGAGTCTTCTGGAGCAGGGTGGCCATACGCTTGATGCGGCTGCTGAAGCGGTCGGCTACCGCAACGGACGCGACCTTGCCCGCGCATTTAAACAGCGTTTCGGCGTGACGCCGGGCACCCTCTCGCGACGCAGCTAAGTCATTGGATCGGCGCGTTGGGACGGCGTCTTAGACAGATCGCTCCGGTGCGCCGTCGCAGAGCCCATGTTCCCGTGGCTGTCCGTTGTCGCGCCACGGCGCCTGCGACCCGTGCGGCTGTGTTTCATCGGCCCGTCGCCAGCTGCAGCGGGGCCCCCGAGCGATCAAATGCCAGGTAGGCGGCGACCTGACCGGTCCGCACGGTTTCAACCATGCGCTCCATCGCCTGATCGATTGCGAGCGGGGTGGGGTTGCGGTTGGCAAGCCCCGGCAAAGCCGCCACGAAGAAGACGGCCCAGTCTTGGATGTTCTCGTTGGCTTCTGCGGCGAAGTCACTGAATCCGGCGATCTCATCCGGACCCCGATCCACGCACACCACCGGTGCCAGATGTCCACCCTGGCCGGCATGGAAGCGCTCGGCTTGCTCCGCAGTGTGTGCCTCCGGCAGTTCGTTGCGAGTGAAGACGAACAGCAGTTGCTGCGGCTCGGACTGTTGCCGGGCGAGCCTTAAGAAATCGTCGAATGATTCCAGATTGACGCTGTTCATAAGTGTTGTTCAACCTATTTTCAGTGGTCTTTGGCCTGTTTCTTTCGCGAATGCCTGTCGGTTTGCCTGTTGCCGCTGCGCAGATCCAGGTGAGTCAACGCTGCTCGGGCGGAAGGGCCATCTTTCCCCGCTCCGACAGATCCGATCGCCGCTCCCTCGCGAGCTGCCTGACTTTGCCGACCATCGGTTTGAGCTCCGCCGCGGCGCCAAGCGATTCTTCGACGGTTGCGGCCTTACGGGCTTGTTTGGGGGCGGATGCGAACTGTGGCTTATGGGGTTCATGCAAGATGTCTGTCATCGAAATGATCTCCTTGGTTCCAATGCCGAGATTACTCCCCGGATGCGGGATTCACCTATTCAAATCACCGATACGAGATATCGGGATTTGAGCGACTCAATGTCGTCGTTGTGAACGGTTTCAGGCATACCAAAAAAAACCCGGCAGGGGCCGGGTTATAAAACGTCTCGATAGGATCGAGACAGGGAGAACGCAATAACAAAGGCGAGGACGCGCCGAGCTGATCCGCCGACTTGACGGGTCAGTCCGATTCGCTCCACTCATCATTCCGATTGTATCTTGAGGATTCGGCTAACCTGGATATCGGATGTCAAGAGAACACCCATGTGCTGATTGAAAAACGGTGTGAGTCCATCCAGGATCGGCCCGACTAGATCCGCGGGGACTGCGCTCACGATCATGACGAGCACGGAGTCGTCGTTGAACATCAAGTGGCCCTTGTGTGTGCCGTGAGTCCCTTTTCCGGAGAGATTGTGGAAGATCGTATAGCCACTGACGCCGGCGCGGTCGAGCAGGTCGACTACAAACGCCTGGTATTCACCTTCGACGACGATCTCCAGCTTTTTCATCGCTGTGACGGTGAGCGCATTCATGATTGAGTCTCCAGCGGAGCAGTCCGTTTTCGCGGGCGTTGGACGGCTTTCTTGGGAATGACGCTTGGCTGCGCTTCGGTGTCGCCGCCGAACGGTCCCGGCTGTGCGATCCAGCTGCCTTGCTCGAAGAGGTGAGCGCGCCCGGTCGACGTGTCCAGGATCAGCACACGCACCCAGCCGTTGTGCACCAGCGTGTGAACCTTATGAACCCTGGCTAACACCTCTTGGACGAACGCGAGCGGCGCCTCGATCAGTGTGATCAACCGCATCGGCTGATGATAGGGGCGCTCGCCTTTGAGTACGGTCTGTGCCGGAAGACCTGTCCGCAGGTCGCCGACGTTGCCTGTCATCACACCGAAGCGGCCGACCACGTTGTGGTAGATCTTGCTGCCGCTGCCGAAGACCTCGTTGTCGACCGCCGAGAAGTAGTGCTCCATGTTGATCCATTGGGCGACAATCAGGGGGCCGGAGAGGATGCCCACAAGCAACTCGCCCGAGGGGTCCTGGCGGTGGTCGTAGGAATGCAGGAAGGCGCGACCCTCGAGATCGAGTGCGCGCGTGAGGGTGCGGCTGCCGATAATGAAGGAGGCGTTTTTCGACAGACCCCATTCCGGGCGCACCTGTGTCCAATCCATGGCGTGGCGCTTGACCCGACGCGCGGCCGCTTCGGAAGAATCCACCCCGGTCTCCCCCAACTCGACGCAGCGTTCTCGTGCGCAGAGTCGGCCGGCGGCGGCCAGATCCTCCTGGATGCGGGTGAGCTGAGTCAGCCGGCCGGGCGGCAGCTGGTCGATGTCGTAGAGTGACGTCTCGTCCGTGGTCGTGTCGTGTAGCGCAGGGATGAACCAGGTCTCCTCCGGGATCCGGATACCCCGTTCGGTGAGCCGATCGCGCACCTCACGCCGATTTGCCATCGCCGCGAAGATGCGGGCATTGACCAGCCCCCGGTCGCCGCCGCAGGCCCCGCAGTCCAATGCCGACTCGTACGGGTTGTTTTGCGAACTGCTGCCGTGTCCGACCACCAGGACGATCTTCGCGAAGCCCTCGACCAAGCCGATCGTCTTGAGCAGGTTGCCGACCAACAGGGCCTGACGCTCGATGCGAAACCCGATCCGCGCCAGATGCTCGAGCTGAATCTTGGCTTGGTCGGGATTCAGGCCGTACTCCAAGCGCAGACTGGTCAGGAATAGGGTCTCGGCGGCGGCGTCGAGGTCGAAGCGGCGGGCGAAGTCGCTCGGTGCACGGGCCTGACCGAGCGCGATCTCGCGCAGCTCACGGATCATGCCGGTCGTGATGTCCTCGCGTTTCACCCCGAAATGCCGATCGACCGCACGGACGACCATCTCGTCCTGAAGCGTCGCGATGAGATCGAGTGCGTCGTCCCTGGAGATCGTGTCGATCATGAGTCGCGTCGGCTGTTTGCCGTTGTCGAGCGTCCTGCGCCAGGTGTTGTAGGCGGCAGGCGCCAGGGTCTTGCCGACCATGTCGAAGCCGAACAGCAGTCCGACCGCCTCCACGGTGATATAGGGCGCGAGCACGGTGCTCTTGAGATCATGCACGACCTCGGTGGCGAGGTGAAACAGCGAATGCGCCTCATGCCCGTGCCCGCCATGCCGGTGCGGCATCTCCAGCGCGACATTGCTCGGCGTGACGATGGCCGGGCAGAGTGCAGCCTCGTGACCTTTCCCGAGCTCGATGAAGTTCACGGGAACCCCGAAGAACCCGGCCACACCGTAGGTCTCGTAATGACCGAGCTGCTCGAGTTGGCGCCGCAGTCGCTCGGAACGGACATCGATGCAGAAGAGCGCCTGAATGTCGGAGCCGGTGGCGCGCGGCTCGCTCGGTCGGGGCCGGGAGGATGCGGCGGTTGTCGCCTCGCGATGTGCGGCCAGCTTGGCGAGCAGGGTGCGGATGTAGGTGCGCTCCAGCGCCTGCGTCCAGACGAAGCCTTCGTGCGACCTGAAGTTGTAGACTGCGTCGATCATCTGCTGCAGCGCGCCCGAGTGCTTCCCGGCCAACTCGGCGCGCGGGATGCCGGCACGCTCGCACAGTTCCTGCAGGCGCAGCGCACGCGTGGCCGCCTCGCGCGCGGTCTTCTCGCCCTCGTATTCCCGACAGAGTGTCTTGATCCGGGCGTCGTCGTCGCTGTCGAGCGCGACCTCCACCCGGTGGGCATAATCAGGCAAGATGGCGCCCGAATGCAGCTCATGGCGCAACAGGCATTCGTGCGGGCGTTCCTCCAGGCTCCGGACCCAGGCCGGGTAGCGGAAGTCGCGCTGATATTGTTTGGCCGCCTCTTCGATCAGGGGTAGGGAGAGGACGAGTCGAATGGCGATGAAGTCGACGAGGTCCGCCGGATTGCGGTCCTGCCAGTAGTAGTCCTTTGCCTGTGCACGCCAACGCACGAAGCCGGCCCAGCCATGGAGCTTGGAGAGTTCGAGGGCGAAATAATCCATCCAGAGTCGCTCGGGGATCTGCAGGCGGATCATGACCAGATCGATCGCCGCCTCCGGTTGATCCGCCTGCGCGAGGATCCCGCCGACATCGAGCCCGTGCAGACGCAGACGACGGTTGCGTTTGGCGATGTGGCTCCAGGCGCGGAACATCCCTTGCCGGCGGCCGGGCATGCGCCAGACGGATTGCCCTTCGTCCAGGAAATCCATGCAACCCTTGATCTGCAGCTCGTTCAGGGTCGCGTTGATCCGGGTGCCGTAGAGTCGGTCGACGAGATCGTAAAGCGTCCACCGAACCCCGATCAGGGCCTTGTCGAGCATCTTCATGGCTGGTCCGCCGACGGGCGAAGTCGGGCCAGGATCGCATCCGTGCTCGGATAGGCGTTGCCCACGCTCGGCTGATCCATCCGGGTCATGAGCGTGACCAGGATGCGTTTCAGATCCAGCCCTTCGCCGTCGTCCGCCGAGGTGCCATGACGAGGTGCCCAATCCTTTAGAAACTCCGAGACCAGGTCCTCGATGATGTCGGGATCGATCCGGCCGTCCCGCATCAGCGCTTGATAGTCGGTTCTGCGCAGATAACCGCGTGCGTGGAAGAGCCGGGTGGCCTGCTCAACCGCCTCCTCGAACGGAAGATGCTCGAATCCGTTCAACGGATTGTGATGAATGAAGTTGCGCATCGGCCACATGAATGGCAGGAATTCGCCGGCGACCGTGACCATGGAGCGGATCTTGAGCGCATGTCCCAGAGCCGGCCCGGTCGTGTGCCCGACTGTGTGCCCGACTGTGTGCCCGTTCGGCAACGGCGTCGATCGATTGATGGACGCCTCGGTGTCGTCGTTCGTGCGCCTCACAGTGCGACCTCCACGAGTAGGATTCCGAAAATCCCGAGTGCGACCATGCCGCCCCCGACCCCGATGGCCCGTTGCGGATCCAGGTCGCGATAGACCAGATCGTCTCGCGGAATGCCCCAGACGATCCCCGTGAGCAGGTTGACACCGGCCCAGGTCCAGAGCAGCCAAGACAGACAGATGGGCAGTAAGACCACCACCTCGTCGGCGGCGACCCCGCCGAACGCAAGCGCCGCGACGGCGAAAAAGGACGGCGAGAAGGGCACCGCGATGGCCGTCAGCACGGAGAGGACGAAGAGGTGCGAAAACCAGGGCACGCGGCAGCAGAGTCCCGGATAGAGCCCGCTGCGCGCGATTCCGAAGCGCTGGGTCAACTGCTCCAGCATAAAGACCAGCGGCAAGAGCGAGACCGAGAGCCCGATCGCGGGGAGCAGCGGATTCACACCGTAGGCGATGCCGATCCAGATGAGCGCGAGTGCCGAGGTGAAGAGGTGGGAGATCCAGATCTCCCCGTCCTTCGCGCTCAGGAGTCTAAAGGCGTAGAGCACCGAGGTGATGCCGCCCCAGACGCCGAAGAGGGTCAGCAGCCGCGCATCCGGAGCGCCGACACGCAGCGCCAGCGTGGCCAAGCCTACCCCGATCATCGGGAAAACCAACAGCAGCGCAGTCTTGAAGGCGGGAGCGCGACGCCATTCGGACCCCTTGCCGAACTCGGTGCTCAACTGGCCCTGCAACAGCGCATTGGGCAGGACGCTCAGGGGATAGAGCGGCAGGAAGAGTCCGGCGAGGAGAAGCAGCGCCAAGGTCATCTCAGACCCACCGCATCAGTGCGTTGAGGCGGCGCGAGCGCGCCAGCATGGACCCCGCTAGGCGTCCGTAGAGGTCTGCGATATAGAACTCGCGTGACATCAAGGCGTAGATCGCCAGATAGAGGTCACGGTAGCGCCGCGTGAGCGGCTCCTGCCTGGCGGTGGACCAGAACACCAGCAGCCAGCCCGCCGCAATCAGGGTGATCAGGATGAGCATCAAGAGGGTAAATAGCGGTGCCGGCAGCGATGCGGCACGATACAGCGCCTCGCGGAACGCCGGATCCGGATAGAGCAAGGTATCGATCGTATGCCCGACCAAGACATAGGTCAGAATGACTAGCGCGAAGGAAAGAATGACATAGCCCAGCAGCTTGAAGGGCTGCTCGCCGCCGATCTTGTACACGAAGAACAGGGTTTGAGCGCCCGTGATCCAACCGAAGAGCAAGAGGATGATGGCCCCCTGATGACTGAGGAATCCCTCGTCGACGACCTGATGGGCGGCGACCACGATGGCCAGCGGAACCGCGATGGTGATCCCGGCAAAGACGACCCACGACAGGGGCGGTTTGGGTGCCTTGCGCTCGACCATGAACTTATAGATCTCGCCCTCCGGCAGATTCGGATCCTTGCGGGCACGCGCGATCAGACTACCCGAATCCAGGAACAAGGTTGCCTTGAAGACCCCATGGGCAATCAGATGGAAGATCGCCAGCGAGAAGGCACCCAGGCCGCATTCCATGACCATATAGCCCATCTGACCCATGGTGGAATAGCCGAGCGCCTTCTTGATGTCGCTTTGCATCAGCATCATCACCGAGCCCATGATGGCCGTGACGAGCCCGATCAGCAGGGCGATCTGCAACACCGAATCGGTCTGTACGAAGACCGGGGCAAAGCGATTGATCAAGAAACCACCCGAGTTGACGATGCCGGCGTGCATCAACGCCGACACCGGTGTCGGGCCTTCCATCGTGTAGGGAAGCCAGGTGTGGAAGGGAAACTGGGCCGATTTGGCAAAGGCCGCGAGTAAGACCAGCACCCCGACGGTTTCGGTAACGGGGAGCCCGAAGACGCTGGGGCGTGCGGGATCGGCTGCGATCGCATCGAAAAGGACCGGAATACTCAGGCTGCCGTAGCTGTAATAGAGCAGAGCCGCGGCCGCCATCAAGGGAAGGTCGCCGATGCGGTGCGTGATGAGCGTCCAGAAGGCGTAACGATTCGCGGCTTCGCGGCGGGTATCGTGGTTGAGTAGAAAATAGAGGATGATTCCGATGGAATGCCAGGCGAGCAGCAAGGTCAACAGGTCGCCGGCCAAGACCATGAGCATGATCATGGCGTTGATGGCGTCCAACAGCACGAAAAATCGCGTATAGGCGGGGTCGTCCCGCATATAGCGTCTGGAGTAGAGATGGACGATCAGACTGATCGTACTCACCGCCAGCGCCATCAATGCCGAGAGCGAGTCGAAGTACAACGAAAACAGACCGACGCCGCCAAGGGTCGCGAGCTGGCCTTGACCCGAGGCGACCTGCTCGATGAACAACCCAAGCGCCAGGACGAAGATCGCCAGGCTGAAGCCGACGCTGATCCCTGAGATCCGTTCGCCGAGTCGCTCGGCCGAAACCAAGACGACGCAGGCCGAGACCAATCCGAGGATCGGGAGCAGATAGGCGGCGTAGGCAATCACGTCGTTTTGGCCCTCCGGGCCGCCCGATCGTGGGCCGTCCAATCGCTCGCGTGACGCTCGACTGGTGCGGCGCCCATCATCATCCCGGCCGCCGCATGTGCCGCCGTGCTCATGGTGTCAATCCGCTTTTGCAGTGACCTTTTCATCTGCAGATCCGACAGCACGTAGCGTGCCTGACAGGGGTTGCGTGGCGGCGTGAAGTCGTGAAGATCGTAAGAATGATTCGATCGGTCGGCCGAGCGGCCGTGAGGTTCCACCGAGGGCGACAAGTGACGTCGGGCTCGATCGGCTGTTCGGGTCCCGGTCGGAAGGACGGCGTGATTCGCCGAAACGGCACGCGATCTGCCCCGTAGCGATACGGCTGAGCGCGGCTCGGTGCCATGAGGCTCGGGACAAAACGGCCCATTGCGCGGTGTCGGTCGAGACACATTGTCCCGGTCCGGTGGCGGGTCACTGCGCAGGACGGCGCACATGAAGGCGGCATATTAAGTGCACGGACGAAGCGACGTCGTCTGCGCATCGGCGCAACGACCCGCACGCCGCTCGGAGTCGACGAGCGTTCCTCAATCGGAAGCCTCAATCGAAAAAAGGACAGCGCGTGAACCTAGAAACCGCCTTTCAATCCGAAGACCGGATAGTCGAGCAGGAACCGGGCTTGATCGATCGGTTCGGCCGCCGGATCACCTATGTGCGTCTCTCCGTGACGGATCGATGCGATCTGCGCTGTGTCTATTGCATGTCGGAGAAGATGACCTTTCTGCCGCGCAGCCAGCTCTTGACATTGGAAGAGACGGCACGACTCGGCCGCTGCTTCAGCGAGCTGGGTGTGACCAAGTTGAGGATCACGGGTGGCGAGCCGCTGGTACGCCCGAACGTGATCTGGTTGTTCGAGCAATTAGGTCAGCTCGGAACCCTGCGTGACCTGACGCTCACGACCAACGCGACTCAGCTCGTGCGTTATGCGCAGGCACTGAAAGACGCCGGTGTCACCCGTATCAACATCAGCCTGGATACCCTGGATCCGGAGCGTTTCAGAAAGATCACCCGAGTCGGGCAGATCGAGAAGACCCTGAGCGGGCTCGAGGCGGCCCTGCGCGTTGGCTTCCGGAAGATCAAGTTGAATACGGTGGTGCTGAAAAACCGCAATCACGACGAGGTCGCAGACTTGGTGCGCTTCGCCATCGATCGCGGGATCGATATCAGCTTCATCGAGGAGATGCCCTTGGGCGTAATCGGCGATCACGACCGGGCCGAGGTCTACTATTCGAGCGATGCCATTCGACGTGACCTTGACGCGCATTTCCAGCTCCTGCCGACCATCGAGGCGACCGGTGGGCCTTCCAAATACTATCGGGTTGCAGGCGAAGAGACGCGCGTCGGCTTCATCTCGCCGCACAGCCACAACTTCTGCGGCGACTGCAATCGCGTGCGTGTGACCGCCGAGGGGCGTCTGCTGCTCTGTTTGGGCCAGGAACACTCCGTGGATCTACGCCGCGCGCTGCGCGGAAATCCTACCGAGGACGAACGGGTCAAGAAAGCCATCATCGCGGCTATGGATATCAAGCCCCGTGGGCATGACTTCGATCTACAGGCCAAGCCGATCATCTTTCGTCATATGAATATGACGGGGGGGTGAAGTCCGTCACTTCGACTATCGCGCCACGTGGCGCTGAGCGCCATGGGCATGCCTGTCTGGATTCGACAGATCGATGGCCTGCGTGCTCTATCCCCCGGTGACCGGCGGGAAAAGTGCGATCTCGTCGCCGTCTTTGATTCGCGTGTCCAACCGGGCAAGCTCCTGATTCACTGCCGCTAAGACGGATTCGCCTTCGCCCAATGTCGTCGACCAGGGCTCACCGCGGATACGCAGGTGCGCGAGCAGATCCGCGATGGAGTGGATGTCTTCCGAGACATCCAATTGCTCCCGCGCCAGTCCAAGACTCTCTCTGAGTCGAGCGAAATACAGGATATCGATCATATATCTATCCGCTACTCTATGCCGCCGAATATCTGGCCTCGTTCTCTTTCGGCCCAAACAAATGCCGATACAAGCTCACGCCGCCATCAGGAATGACCCGCCCAGAAACCCCCGATTCACCTGAAACGCGTCCCTCCGAGGTTATTGATCTCCGGGAAAACGATCCGACGTCCGCTTCTCCCCTGCCCGCGCCGCCGAACGCGGTTCAGCCCAATAAAGAAGAGTTGAACCGCAAAGGCGCAAAGGACGCAAAGGCGTTCACTGCAATGCTTCAATGACGCAACTCACCCAATGGGTGAACGTCGTTCGTATTGCAAATTCTTCTTTTCCTTTGCGTCCTTTGCGCCTTTGCGGTTCGAACTGCCAGATTCAGGTTCAGCCGAAGAGACCCTGGAACGGGATGAAGTCCACGAGGTCGCCTTGGTGGATGACGTGGTTCTCCGGAATCTCCACCAGACCGTCCGCCCAAGCGACCGAAGAGAGGACGGCGGATGAGCGGCTGGGGAAGACCGCAAGCTCCTGCACGCCGTCAACGCCGATTTGAATCCGCGCACGGTGAAACTCCCGACGTTTGTCGGGACGTGGCCAGTCGAAACCCGCGCGGATCCGGAGACTCAGGGGACGCAGGTCCCCGGCGATACCCTGCTGCCGTCTGATCACGGGGATGCCGAACAGACAAAAGGTGACGAACAGCGAGACCGGGTTACCCGGATTGCCGATGAATGGCGTCGTGCCGATCCGACCGAAGGCCAGCGGCTTGCCGGGGCGGATCGCGATGTTCCAGAGCTCGAGCGTGCCGACGCGCTCGAGCGCGGCCTTGATGTGATCCTCTTCCCCGACCGAAACGCCTCCGCTGCCGACGATCAGATCGGCCTGTGCCGCTCCGTGCAGCAACGCCTGCTCGGCGGCTGACAGGGTGTCCTCTACGATGCCCAGATCCACCACTTCGCAGCCGAGTCGCTGCAACAATCCGAAAAGCATGAAGCGGTTGGAGTTGTAGATCTGCCCCGGACCGAGCGTCTCGCCCGGCATCACCAGCTCGTCACCGCTGGAGAAGACCGCGACGCGCAGACGCCGATAGACACGGACCCCCGCGGCGCCGATCGATGCCGCGAGTCCAAGGTGCTGCGGGGCGAGACGGGTACCCGCGGCGATGACCTCGGCGCCG
>JBGSKP010000431.1:0-11026 GCA_041741175.1 Thiocapsa sp.
CCGCGAGACGGCGGCGGAGGGCCTCGTCGAGCGCCAGGCGCTCCAGCGCCGAGCCGAGGGCTTGTGCGTCTCCCGCAGGGACCAGAAGTCCGTTGATCCCGTCCGTGACGTGCCGGGGGATGGCGCCGACGGGTGAGAGTACGCACGCGAGGCCACTCGCCCATGCCTCCCAGAGGGTTTTAGGCAGGCCCTCCCCGTAGGAGGCAAGCACGAACACGTGAGCTTGTCGCAGGAATGTATCCAGCGGCTCCCGCCGTAGCGGGCCGACGGCCTCGACGGACCCGGCGAGGCCCTGAGCCTTGATGGCCTGTCTGAGCTCCTCGAGGTGCGGCCCGTCCCCCGCGTAGCGCAGGCGGATCTCGAAGCCGCGCTCCAGCAGCCCCTTGACCGCGTCGAGCAGCTCGAAGATGCCTTTGTGGCGATAGATGCGCCCAGCGAACACAACCGTCAGCTCGTTCCCGCGCCGTGGCGTGGGATCCAAAGCGATGGCATCCGCCGTGACCAAGCTCGGGACTACCCACTGGGTTCGTGCCGGGCTGCCCATCTGCTGGTATTCGACAGGGTCGATGAAGAAGTTCCAATCTGCGTCCGCTGCAATCTTGCGATGCTGGCGGTGCTTCCAGTCCGCAATCCAGCGTGCGGCGACGTGCTTGGGGTGGTAGCCCCGATAATTGCCCCGGCTTGTGTCGGAGATTGTCGCGCCCGCCCAGTAGACCAGGAGAGGTTTGCCTTCCCGCCGCGTGATCCGTGCGATTTCGACAGCCATGGCGTGGTGGATACGCAGAATCACAGCGCTGGAGCCCCGCACTAGCTCGGTGATGCGGCGTTTGGTCGCGTTGTAAATCAGCAGGCGTTTGCGGTAGAAGTCTTCGGTGTTTGCGTAGAAGGGTAGGTCATCGAACGACAGGTCCGCGGACAGGGGCAGCGGATCGAGTCCCGCGCCCTGGGGGCATTGGGTACTGCAACGCGACACCAACTGCAAACCGCCTAGATCGGCGGCGGCCGAGGCGATGAAGTGCGGGAACATGTCACGTAACGGATAGACGCCTTCTTCCGAAGAGCGACACATGTAACTATCAGTAAACAAAGTAACTTTAGGCATGGATTACGAGTGACTTCCTATTCTGCCGTAGTTCGTTCACAGCGGTGACTAGCCATTAACGCGGTTTCACACTGGGCTTCAAATTCATTCAACTGCGGCTCTGCGGCGCAGTCGGAGTAGACTCGCTATTGGGTGTCACCAAGAAACCCCCGCGCTTTAGTCAGGCTATTCTTGTACCTACGATGAGCACCTTGCGGTAGAGGAATCCCCAGGTAGGGATGCGTTTTTCTACCCCCTCGTCCAACTCATACGCCAGCCGCATAGGGATATTTTCCGGCGTTTTGGCCAAAAAGCGCGAGATAAGCCCTGCGGGAACGCTGAAAAACTGCTCGAAATGGAAGGTGCAGTCGAAGCGCGCGCGAAGTTCCTGTAGCTCTCGTCGCCGGAAAAGCTGCTCGTCCACTGCTCGCGCCCACGGGGTCGTCGCCCGTACGATCATAACGACTGGGTTGGTGGCGAGCGAATTCAGAAAAGGCTGCTCTGGCTCCCGGTTTCAGAAGCCGGGCGATCTCGTCGAGGAGGTTCGGCATCTGCTGGTGATGCAGGATGTCCGCACCGAATACGACATCGAATGTTCCGTCGGCGAAATCCGGGTGGAGGGCATCCATTCGCTTGAATTTGGGCTGCATCCGTGTCAGGGCGGTGTGCTGTTGACCCTTGTCGATCTCAGTCTGGGAGGTATTGATGCAGGTGAGAGACTTCGGCTGGATGTCGTTTCCCTCGATCCAATCGACCCACGCGAATGAGCGGAAATCAAGAAAGTTCTGCTCTGGCGCGTTGTTGAAAGTCTCCCGCAAGATCTGATGTCGCCTAGCTTTGTAGTAGTGCGGTACATGGCTATGCAGCGCGTGACATCCGCCGCGCTGTAGGCCCCTGTCGTAGGCAGCTTTTTCACGTTCGACGCGTTCTGCGAGTCCATTGGTCATGGTGTTGCTCCGGGTTGCCCCTCACGGCCGCGCGGGCGGCGGCAAGGGAGCAAGTCATAAGCCACCGGCTCTCCTGGCCGCGCAGCGGTCAACGGCAGGTCTGGAACCACTCCCAGCTCGCAACAAGCCCTTCTTCCAGGCGATGCTGGGGCTTGAAACCAAGTACGGCGGCGGCCTTGTCGTAGCGTGCGAAGTTGCGCTCCACCTCTCCCGTACGCTTGTGAAGGAACTCGATGGGGTGATCGGGCCTACCGGCCGCTGCACAGATGAGCTGGGCCAGTTCTCTCACCGACACTTCCCGGCCGGAAGCCAGATGTATCGGCATAAATCCGGGAAGGTTGGCTTCCAGTGCCAGGCGAATACCGTTGCAGAGGTCGTTCACCAGCAGGAAATCCCTGGTGGCCGAGCCGTCGCCGTAAATGCTGATCGGGCGGTTCTCCATAATGGCCTTGGCGAAAGCGGTGACTGCGCCCTTCTTATGCCAGCTGCGCGGCCCGATGACATTGGCGAAGCGCAGTGCGGTGATGTTCATCCCGTAAGACGCGGCGAAGGCGCTGCAATAAGCCTCGCCGCATAGCTTGCTGGAGCCGTAGGGTGAGATGGGCCGCGGCAGGGAGGTCTCGTCTACCGGCGGTTCGGCATTGCCGATGAGCGCGCCGCCCGTGGAAGCGAAGATGAAGCGCCCGATACCCTGCTTACGGCATTCGTCCAACATGACGAAGGTGCCGCGGGCATTGACGTCGAAATTCTCCTCCGGATCCGCGACCGATTCGATCACCGAGCCGAAGGCGGCTAGGTGGATGACGGCATCCACGTCCTCCAGGGCGGAGGCGACGGCAAGACGATCTCGGATGTCGCCAACGCGGATCTCAGCGGAGGTGCCCGCCAGGAATGCGGCGTCGCCCTTGGAAAGGTTGTCGAGCACGCGAATGTCGTAGCCGCGCTCTTCCAGCATGGGCACGAGATTGGCGCCGATAAATCCGCAGCCGCCGGTGACGAGGATACGCTCTCTTAAATTCGCTTCGGTCACGGTTAAGGTCTTCCAATTGAGAATGGTGTGACTGTCCGGAGGTGCCCGCTTGGACGCGCTCCGGCACCGTCGGGCTAAGCGACTTGGTAGAGCCGGAGTCCTTCGGCCGCGTGTTGCTGCTCTCCCAAGTTGAGTCGGCTCCTACTTGCGCTTCGACTCACGGACCAGAACTGGATCGTGCTGCTCGGCGGTTTCGGCAGCGTCGGCGATTTCGCGGCGTGCGGTATTCCAGTAGGACACACAGGGGATTTTCGATCTATCGCACCGATCAGCATACTTGCGGGCGATGTCCGTAACTTCCTCCAATAGTCCCGCCTGCAGAGTGATGGGCTGGAGGCCGTGGCTAAGGAACTTCTCGTTCACAACATGGAGGTCGTTCTCGTCATCCTCCTGGCGTGGGTTGGACACGAAGCTGACGTCTGTGCCGGTCATTTCCGCGACCATTTTGGCCAGGTCACGGACTCGATGGGTTTCGGTCATCTGGTTGAAGATCTGCACGCGGCTACCCTTCTCGGGCGGGTGTTCGACCGCGATTTGAATGCAACGTACCGTGTCTTGGATATGGATGAAAGCGCGGGTCTGACCGCCGGTACCGTGTACGGTCAGCGGGAAGTTGACGGCTGCCTGCATCAGGAACCGGTTGAGCACGGTGCCGTAGTCGCCATCGTAGTCGAAGCGGTTGATAAGACGCTCGTCCTGCTTAGTCTCTTGAGTCTGCGTACCCCAAACGATCCCTTGGTGCAGGTCAGTGACACGTACCTTGTCGTTCTTGTTGTAATAGGCGAAGAAGAGTTGATCTTGAGTCTTTGTCAAATGATAGACGCTGCCGGGGTTGACCGGATAGAGCATCTCTTTCTCAACTATCTCGCCGGCGTCGGTCTTGAGTTGGACCGTCAGGTAGCCTTCCGGGATCTTCATGCCGGCGGTTCCATAGCCATAGACCCCCATGGTGCCGAGGTGTACGACATGGATGTCGAGGCCGGACTCGACAATGGCAGCCATAAGGTTGTGGGTGGCGTTGAGGTTGTTGTCCACCGTGTAACGTTTGTGGAACGAACTCTTCATCGAGTACGGCGCCGCGCGCTGCTCGGCGAAATGGATAACCGCGTCAGGCTGGTATTCCATCAAGAGGTTGAGCAGGCGGACGTAATTCTTGCTGACGTCGAAGTTGAAGAATTCAAGTTGGCGGCCGCTGATCTCGCGCCAAGCCTCGGCGCGTATACCCATTGGCTTGATCGGTGTGAGACTTTCTGCTTCCAATTCGTTGTCGATGTTGCGTCGCGATAGGTTGTCGACGATGATCACGTCGTGGCCAAGGGCAGAGAGGTGCAGCGCTGTCGGCCAGCCGCAGAAGCCGTCGCCGCCCAAGACGATGATTTTTTTGGGAGCAGTCATTATCCATATTCTCCGGGTAGATTTTGGGATGCTTAGATCGGTACTTTGCAGGGAATAGCATTCACACAAGCGGGTCTAATACACGCGTCGCTGATACTGCGTATCTGTGAACTGGGTGAGCCTGCTGCGTTGACTGAGTCCTGTCCATGGTCATGAAAAAGTCTCTCGCTCACTATTATTGCGTAGATCGGTATCAATGTCGACAGAACTCCGTTGCTCATAGCGCCATTAATGCGCCGGTACGGACCAACGCAGGCGTCGGTCTGTGCGGGTCCGAAAGCTTCGGTCTGGCGTTTCGGCCACTGCGGTGCAGCGAACCGTGTTCCGCCGGAAGTCGCGGCTTCGGTTACAACACCTACTGATCATGACTCAACGTATGCCGGCCTCGACTCCGCAGTTGTCCCCAATCAGGCATTCACCGCGCTGATCGCGGCCTTTGGTCGGGTCCCAGTGATCATTGTTGATCGGAAGATCATGCTCGACCAGGTAACTGAGCGCGACCTCGCGGGACCAGTCCAGGATGGGGTGTATCTGGTGGACCCCATTCTTGAACTGAACGAAATCGGCCGTCTGTCGCTCCGGGGTCTCATGGCGCATGATTCCTCGGATCCAGGCTTGCGGCTTGAACTCTGCGAAGGCTTCGTTCAGAGGGGCATGCTTGATCTTGCGCACCACCACAGAGAAAAGCTTGGAACCTGGATCGCACCACCCGGAGTAGTCGCGCTCGACCTCTCCCGGTGTCAGGGAGCTCCGGTAGGTCTTCAGGTTGTAACCCGCACGGCGGAAGTAGTCGATCATGCGATAGGTCGAAGATGTGTAAAACCCATGATCGACGAACACGAGCGGAAAATCTTGGCTGCCAATCGCCGAGGCCACCAGGTGAGGCATAGCCGCGGACGTCTCGCCACCTGACGTGGTCAAGATAAAGCGGCCGGCAGAGAATTCTTGGGCGTTCTGAATGCGCTGGATGGGAGTTAAGCCTTCGTAATCAATCAATGGCGCCACCCGAGATCGTGTTGGATTATAGCGAAGGGTTTTGAGCTGACTTGATTCGGCGGATTTTTGGCGGACATCGAACCAGATGTCCCGCATAGCCCGTGGAGTTCGGTTGTGTTGGCTCATGCTTTCTTAAACGCTTCGTGCCGCTGCCATTCTAGGAGTACGGTCCGGCACTGCAAACAGTCGAGCTCTGTCGCAAGTTGATTGAGGCCGGTCTCATCAACCGTCGCTTTCGCGCCGATCCTCGCCGCTGGAATCTCAACGGCTTGGTCGATATCGGCAACGAAGGCCCAAAGCCCCTGGTTTGAGAAGGAGCTGTTGATGAGCCACTTCCGTGAATTGAGTGGTTCCACGCGATATATCGCTTCGGGCGGTATTGCGAGTTCACGCTCCAGCAAGACGGAGACAATGTCCGACGGCTCTTTACCTGCGGGAAGTCGCCCGCCCGGAAAATCGATCGTAGCGCGACCCACGCCAGGGCGAAATGTCGGCGCGACGCAATAAACATGGCCCGCTTGGAGCGGCAGCACGATAACGGAGTCGACCTTTTCGACCCGCCAGTACTCAAGTTCTTTCCCCTTGTCACAGAGCCAGTGTTCTCCGATCAAGGTGACCCATGCTGAACTCACGCGCACGCATTCTGTCAATCGCTTCCATTCTGTCATGGCCGCGCGCTCAAAGGGCTTTGAAAGCGCGAGAATACAATATATATTTTCATATGATTAAGTCGTCCCGTAGGGCTTTGTCAAATTCAAGAGCAGTGCGGGTTCACCGTGAATCGTCGAGCCGGGCAATCGTTGGCTTATTCTACACAGCAGTCTGGGGGAGATGAAACCGTTTAGGAATCTAGTGCCGCATAGTGGAAACTCTAATACCGCTGATGAAATATGACTAAACATGAAGGCTATAGTCACCATCAATTGTGTCAACGTGTTCGCCATGGCCGGCGATGTTGTTGCTCCGATTGACCTGAATAACAAAACCCGCCGTCGTCGCGAAGCCATCGTGCGCAAGCACAGCGTCGTCACGCGGGCGCGGATCATTCTGCTCGGCGCTGCCGGCATGGGCGCGCGGCGAGAGCACCGAGCAGTTGGGCCTCGGGCGGGCCACCGTCCAGAGTTGGCGGGTAGGTTGGCAAAGCCAGCGCATGATGGCCGCGCGACGAACGCTTGGTTGATCTGTCGCGTCCGGGGACTCCAGCGACGTTCACGCCCGAGGGAGGCCAGCTGCTGCCATCGAATTCGCGCCACTGCTCGGAGAGGGCTGGGCATTGGTATTCCCATTTGAGCAGACGTGCGGTCATGAGCAGGAGTCGGCTTTCCAGCTCACGTCGCTCGCTCTTGTCCATGTCGCTCAGCTCTGCCAGCAGATGCTCGATGGCCATGTCATTGAAGCGACGGTCGCGCAAGAGCTCGACGTGGGTGGAGTCGGCGTTAGAGCGTGTCCGCCGGAGGGCGGCAGTGTGCCATGTATGTTCTGGGCCACCCTGGCGACCGGTGGGTCGAGTGCAACTCGACAAGCCCGAGGAATGAGTGGCGTGCCATGACATGGCTTAGTAGGCGCCTTCTTTTCTCAGCACGACGCGGGCGGTTTTAATCAGGATGACGATGTCCATCCAGAGCGACCAGTTCTTAGCGTACCAGGTGTCCAGGTAGACGCGCTCCTCGTATCCGGTGTCATTTCGGCCGCTGATCTGCCATAGGCCGCTCATGCCTGGCTTGGTTTCGAGATAATACTCGGCGTCCTCACCGTAGCGTTCCAACTCGCTTTCGACGATGGGGCGCGGACCGACCAGGCTCATCTCGCCCTTGAGCACATTCCACAATTGAGGTAGCTCATCGAGGCTGTATTTGCGCAGAAACCGGCCGACCGGTGTGATTCGGGGATCGTCTCGTAGCTTGAAATCGCGGTTCCATTCTTCGAGTGCGGCGCTGTCTCGCTCAAGCAGTCGATCCAGTACGGCTTGTGCGTTCGGAACCATGGTGCGGAACTTCAGGCAATGGAATGAAATGCCTTTGTGACCGATTCGCTTGTGTGCGAAAAACAGCGGGCCACCGTCCTTTTGGATGCGGATGGCAAGGATGGCGAAAAGCGGAAGGCACAGAAGCAGAAGTCCGGTTGCGAAGACGACATCAAACAGTCGCTTGAAGGCCCGCGGTCCGGGGCTCGCGAGGTTGTTCCCCAATGTCAGGAAAAACAGCTCATGCCGGAAATAGTAGTGGATCTTTGCACCGAAGAGCGGAAGGCCGCGCATGGGCGGGACAACGTGCAGATCATCGCAGTATCGATTCAGTCGGGCGATGAGCTTTGCTGCACGCTCAAGACCGGGCTGCTCGAAGGCAACGACAACTGTGGTGTTGCTCAGGGCGCGTAGATCGTCGACCCGCGCGGGATCGAAGTGGACGATCGGTATCTGGCGGTCGGCTACCCGCAGTGTGCGCGGCTCGTCGGGTGCTCTTGCAGTAGGCGTCGCAAATGCCTCGATCTCGTAGCCCATGAGGCGCTCGCTGCGGAGGGCGGCGACCGCGTCGATGGCGTTCGGGCCTGTTCCCAAAATGATGGCGGGCTTCTGCCAGATGCTGAGCTTCAGGAGCAGCGTCTTGACAAGGATGCGCAGGATCGGAACGAAGAAGACAGCGCCAACCCATGCCCCGATGAACCAGAGTCGCGAGAAAGGCAGTTTGGTGATGTAGAGGAGGGACGCGTCGATCGCGGCGAGAACAAGGAGCACGCGGATGATCTCGGCGAACTCGTCCCAGAATGGGCGGCGACGTGTGTAGTGACCGAGCAGCAAGAACCAGATCAGGGCGCACAGGAAGAGCGGGGCCAGGATCTCAAGCCGGTCCTGTGCCATGGGTCCCGCCCAAAGACTCGAGAAGTCATTTGTTTCGGCGATCGGCAGGAGCCAATGCAGCATGTTGGCCAGGATTGCGGCGAGCAGGAAGGCGACGCCGTCCGATAGAATGAGTGCGTACTTGCCGATGCTCTGATGTCTTGGCAGCGTGAAGCTGTGTATTGCGGCTGGCACAAGGAGCTTTTGCAGCGTCATGAGTCGATTTTCCCCGTTTAGTCCCTGAATGGGTTTTCGATTTGATCAGCGGGCGGTGCCGTCTGCTCGGCGGGAGGCGAAAAGGCCGCAGGCTCAAGATTAGGCGTGCGGCGGTGCACGCGGCGACGTTCGGTCCCGTCTGAGAGCCGCTGGGGCGCCATGAAGAAGATGCCGGCCAGGAAGGCAAACACGACCTGGTTGGCTGGAATGGTGAGGTTGTAGTCAACGAACTCATGCAAAGCTAATACCAACAAGGCCACGCCGGCGCCGGCCTGCAGGAATCGCGGGCGAGACCAGGAGCCGCGCACATAGACGCGGGTCCACTGGTAGGCGTAAAGGCCCACGCACAGCAGGATGAGTACCGCGGCGATTAAGCCGGCGTCGGACATCCATTCCAGATAGTCGTTATGTGCATTGTTGGGGAACTTTGCGCCCAATTGGACCGGCTGGACCGGCGGAAATGCGCTTGAGAAGGTGCCCGGACCGCTGCCGA
Organism: Thiocapsa sp.; assembly: GCA_041741175.1. Taxonomy (GTDB): domain Bacteria; phylum Pseudomonadota; class Gammaproteobacteria; order Chromatiales; family Chromatiaceae; genus Thiocapsa. Next base: position 8,995 of record JBGSKP010000431.1, read on the forward strand.
CGGGGAAGAGCTGGCCCAGTCGGAGCAGTGCACTGGAAAAAATGGCGACGCGTCCGTCTTCGACCACCCCGGTGACCGAGAAGCGATCCATTACGGGTGCCAGGCCGATCGCGACGGCGAAGGCCAGTGCGGTCGCGATGAGGGTGCCGGTGAGTCCGAATGTATTGGAGCCGCCGATCCGTCGGGCGAACAGGACGGTGGTGAGCACCAGCCCGAGCATCCCCATCGCGATGCCCATGCGTGAGCGGGTGAAGACCAAACCGACCAGGATCAGCAAGGCGATCGCACCGTAGATCAGCGAGGCGCTGCCCTGACCGGAGCCGAAAAAGGCCGCGCGCCGGCGCCAGGTGTCGTCACTGCGTCTGGTGTCTTTGCTGCCCAGGCTGTAGTAGAGCAGGGCGAGAGCGATCGGCAGCGCCATCGCAAGCAGACCGGCCAGGTTGTTGCGGCTGGCGTAGGTGCCGGTCGCGGAGTCTGTGTGACCACCCGCGACGGCCAGCAGCATCTCGCCGCTCTGTGCCGTGCCGTACTGGATTAATCCGATCAGGGTCTGGATCAGGGCCACGCCGAGCAGCACCTGGACGACGAGCAGCACTCCGCGGGCGTCGAGCGTCCGGGTGCCGATGAACACGGCGACCGGGACCAGGACGGCCAGACTGGCCGCGAGGGTGAGATCCGGATGGATGGAGATGGCCTTCCAGATCGGGGCATTCTCGGGCGAGAGCATGGCTTCGCCGGCCAGGTACAGGTCGCGGCCCGGCATGGCGTCGACGAAGGAGACCGGCAGCGGAATCAGATAGATCACGGGCGTTAGGACGAGCAACAGCAGGATGCCCCACTCCACACGGGAGAGCGCCACATCACGCGGGTTCCAGAGTGTCGCGATCAGGACGGCGAGCGCAAGCCATTGGAGCATGAGGGAGGCGAGCGGCGTGGTGCCGGCGCGAAAAATCGGCGCGACGAAAACCATGCCGATCAGCAGGATCAGGATCGTCTTGGCAAGCGGGTGGGTGGAGTTGTCTGAATCGGCGTTGCCCATGAGTCTCTTAAATCTCCATGTCTGGCGTCGGTCCGCGGCAGTGTCTAACCCGGAGGTCGTTGGTTTTTGCAGGGTTGATGTCCCGGTTGGGTCGTGCTAACGCGCTAGGATGTTTTGGCTGGCGGGTCGACGGGTGAGGTTTGTCCGCGCTGGCCGAAAAATGGTGGTGTTGTTGTTTGCAGGGTTTGTCTGATCTCGTAAGCAGTTGTTTTATCTCTAAATATGGTTGATGACATCGCTTGTCAGGCTGGCCGCTTGGGTGATACTGGATGGTCTGGTGCGATGCCTCATGCGAATCACCATACACTGATTAATTTTTCGGTGTTGTGACGCAAGCCCATTGACGGCTGACGGCTGACGGCTGACGGCTGACGGCTGACAGGTCGAGTTAACGAATCCGTCGGCGCATGCGTCGATCAGTTCAGCCCAATACGTGTACGTAGCTTGATGTTTCTGCTTCAACAAAATGTTTATAAAGACCCTTCCAATCATATCGCGATCAGCGCAGGGTATCCACCATCCCCGCCGCGGGATCTCTGCTAGCCGATCGCGATCGTCGGACCCTGCGACGGCCCAGCCGATTTCCGAGGGCGAAAAGGGGACGGATTGATTGGTTACGCTCGCCGACCCGCCCAGGGTCGGCGAGGGAGACCGCCGAAGCTAAACCGCGCCAAGTGCGATATGCGATGTTTTTGGATGGGATCGTCCCCGGCAGACTTGACGACCCTTTGAGCCGGCGCGGTTTAAATAATTAAAAAATATATCATTTTAAACCGCGTCCCAGTTAAGGGCCGTGGATGCACCAAACGTCGCACTCACTCGAAAAGCAGCATCTCGCTCTGGACGCGGTTTAAGGCGATTTCTGGAAACGTTGATACCGTGACGAGCATCCCCTAGCGGGCGATCGGGTCGGGCTGACAGGATTGCGCCCGTCAGCCCTCCCACACCACCGGACATGCGGTTTTCCGCATCCGGCGGTTGGACCCAGCCACC
>JBGSKP010000432.1:0-17404 GCA_041741175.1 Thiocapsa sp.
CTCTTCGGCGAGCAGCAGTCCGGCGCAGGCGACCGGTGCCTGTTGGCCGACGCCGTGCGTGGATGCCTGGGCGCGATGGGCGGTGCCGAAGGCGTCCATGACGAAGACGTCGCAGAGTGCGGCATACTGCTTGGCGAGTTCTGCGTTGTCCTTGCCTTCGCCTTTGTTGAAGCGGACGTTTTCCAGCAGCACCAGCTCGCCGTCGGCGACCTCGGGGGCCTGGTCGAGATAATCACGCACGACCCGAATCTCACGGCCGAGCTTCGCACTCATGGCCTCCGCGACGGGCTTGAGCGAGTCGGCTTCGGAGAAGACGCCTTCCTCCGGGCGACCCAGATGCGACATCACCATCACCTTGGCACCGGCCTTCATGCAGTGCTCGAAGGTTGGCATGGAAGCGGTGATGCGCGCATCCGAGGTGACTTTGCCGCCCTTCACGGGGACATTGAGATCGGAGCGGATCAGCACCCGTTTCCCGGCGAGATCGAGATCGGTGAGCTTGATGAAGGACATGGTGAGATTCCTCGTTGAGTGGATAGCTTTGTAAATATTAAATCAGCAATAGAAAGAGTTGATTAAATCGATATCGATGGCTGTCCAGGCGAAATTCGAGACATGTAATAGGCTGAATACATGTAAAGTAGTCGCGTAACTGTCGTTGACGGAAAAATCATGTGAACGCCGTGGACGGTCCTATTGCGAGGTTAGACAAACCGAGCCCCCATCACTCATAAATCCTCGGGGGTCAACCCGGTATTCTTCGCAACCCGAGCCAGCATTCGCGGACCGATGGTCTCGCCATCATGAAACGCGAAGACATAGTCCGGCCAATCAGGACGCGACAGCGTCCGATGGGAACCCGTTTGACGCTTGATACTCCAGCCGATGCTCCGCAAGGCGGAAAGGAGTCTTCTGCCCTTGACCGAAGGCCATTGGCTCATGCCGCAGCGAGGTCGATACGGATAGCCATGGGGCGGGTTTCGCCGACCTCGATCTGCTCCGCGAGCACGCGAAGCGCGAGCACCTCGACCTTCGCCATGGCTTCCTCGGCGTCTTTGCCGTAAGCAAGCGCGCCCGGGATCTCGGGGATCTCGGCGATCCAGCGGCCGTCCTCTTCTTGCTCCGATTCGATATGGAAGTGCATGGCTTTTCCGGTTGCGCCTCGGCTTTTCTCGACAAGTCCGTTCCCACGCCTTGCGTGGGAACGAGTCGCTTGTGTCGACGAAGCTTACTTCGAAACGTGCTCCACCATACGCAGCATGTTGCAGGTGTAGCCGTACTCGTTGTCGTACCAGGCGACGACCTTCACGAAGGTCGGATCCAGCGCGATCCCGGCCTCGGAGTCGAAGACCGAGGGCGTGGGGCAGCCGCGGAAATCGGTGGAGACCACCTTCTCGTCCGTGTAGCCCAGAACGCCCGCCAGATCGCCGGACTCGGACGCCTTCTTCATGGCCGCGCAGATGTCGGCATAGGTCGCCTCTTTGGTCAGCTCGACGGTCAGGTCGACCACGGAGACATCGGAGGTGGGCACGCGGAAGGCCATGCCGGTCAGCTTGCCGTTGAGCTCGGGCATGACCTTGCCGGCCGCTTTCGCCGCGCCGGTGGAGGAGGGGATGATGTTCTCCAGGATGCCGCGACCGCCGCGCCAGTCCTTCATGGAGGGGCCGTCGACCGTCTTCTGGGTCGCGGTGGCGGCATGCACGGTGGTCATGAGGCCACGCTTGATGCCCCAGTTGTCGTGCAGCACCTTGGCGACCGGCGCCAGACAGTTGGTGGTGCAGGAGGCGGCGGAGATGATCTCCTGTCCAGCATAGGTCTTGTGGTTGACGCCGTAGACGAACATCGGGGTGGCGTCCTTGGAGGGCGCGCTCTGCACGACCTTCTTGGCACCTGCCTCGAGGTGCTTGCGGCAGGAGGCGTCGTCGAGGAAGAAGCCGGTGCATTCGATAACCAGCTCGGCGCCGACCTCGTCCCACTTGAGGTTGGCCGGATCGCGCTCGGCGGTCAGACGGATGTTCTTGCCGTTGACGATCATGGTGTGACCGTCGACGGCGATGTCGCCCTTGAAGTTACCGTGGACCGAGTCGTACTTCAGCATATAGGCCAGGTATTCGGGATCGAGCAGGTCGTTGATGGCGACGACCTCGATTCCGGGGAAATCCTTCGCGATTGCGCGAAATGCCATCCGACCGATCCGACCGAAACCATTGATGCCGACTTTAAGTGTCATTGAGAGAGCTTCCTCTTAGCGTATAAAAACCTTCGGTGCTCGATCCTCGGTTTCCCGACGCTGGATGGTTGGAAGACCGAAGGCACGAGCCCAAAAACGAACAAGTGATCGGCGTGCCGGCTGCTGCGCCGACATGCCGAGATTCCGCAACGCCGGCCGCTGGACGACTGATCGTCCGGCGGCCCATGCGCGAGACAGCCGGTTGGCTCAGAGCACGCCCCGGATCTTGGTCACCAGATTCTCGACGGTGAACCCAAACTCCTTGAAGAGCGGGCCGGCAGGCGCCGATTCACCGAACCGGTCGACACCGAGGATGGCGCCCTGGTGGCCGACATACTTCCACCAACCGTCCGTGACCGCCGCCTCGACCGCGACCCGTGCGGTGACGGCCTTGGGCAGAACCGATTCGCGATAGGCGGCATCCTGCGCGTCGAAGGCGTCGGTCGACGGCATCGACACCACGCGGATCGCCTTGTCCGACATCGCCTCGGCGGCCTTCATGGCCAGCTCGACCTCCGAGCCCGTGGCGATGATGATCGCATCCGGGGTCCCGGCACAGTCGCGCAGCACATAACCGCCGCGCGCGATGGCGGCGAGCTGCTCCGGGGTCCGGCTCATGTGCGCGAGGTTCTGGCGCGAGAAGATCAGACAGCTCGGACCGGTACGGCGCTCGATGGCGAGCTTCCAGGACACCGCCGACTCGACCGCGTCGCACGGACGCCAGACGCTCATGTTCGGGATCATGCGCAGCGTCGGGATCTGCTCGACCGGCTGATGGGTCGGGCCGTCCTCGCCCAGGCCGATGGAGTCGTGGGTGTAGACGAAGATCGTCTGGATCTTCATGAGTGCGGCCATGCGCAGTGCATTGCGGGCGTACTCGGAGAACATCAGGAAAGTCGCCCCATACGGCACGAAACCGCCGTGCAGTGCGATGCCGTTCATGATGGCGGACATGCCGAACTCACGCACGCCGTAATAGATGTAGTTGCCGGGCGCGTCGCCCTTGCCGATGCCCTTGCAACCCTTCCAGAGGGTCAGGTTGGAGCCGGCGAGGTCCGCCGAGCCGCCGAGCAGCTCGGGCAGCAGCGGGCCAAAACCGTTAAGTGCGTTCTGGGATGCCTTGCGCGAGGCGATCGTCTCGCCCTTTTCCACGACGGCGGCGATGAAGGCATCCGACTGCGCGGCCCAATCGCTCGGCAAATCGCCGGCCATGCGGCGCTTAAGCTCGGCGGCTTCCGTCGGGAAGGCCGCAGCGTAGGCGGCAAATCGCTCGTTCCATGCGGACTCGGCCGCCGCGCCGCGCTCCTTGGCATCCCATCCCTGGTAGACGCCTTCCGGGATCACGAAGGGCGCATGGTTCCAGCCCAGCGCCTCGCGGGTCAGGGCGATTTCGTCGTCGCCGAGCGCCGCGCCGTGACACTCTTCCTTGCCCTGCTTGTTCGGCGAGCCGTAACCGATGATGGTCTGGCAGCAGATCAGGCTCGGGCGGTCGGTGACCTCGCGGGCGGTCTCGATTGCGGCCTTGACTGCCTCCGGATCATGTCCGTCGACCTTGGGGATGACATGCCAGCCGTACGCCTCGAAGCGCTTCGGCGTATTGTCGAGGAACCAGGCGGGCGTGTCGCCGTGGCCGCGAACCTCGCCGTCGATCGAGATGTTGTTGTCGTCGTAGACCGCAATGAGTTTGCCCAGACCCAAGGCGCCGGCCAACGAGCATGCCTCATGCGAGATGCCTTCCATCAGGCAGCCGTCGCCCAGGAACACGTAGGTGTGGTGATCGACGATTGTATGGCCGGGCTTGTTGAACTGGGAGGCCAACGCCTTCTCGGCCAGCGCCATGCCGACGGCGTTCGAGATGCCCTGGCCGAGCGGACCCGTGGTTGTCTCCACGCCGGGCGCGTAGCCGTATTCGGGATGTCCGGGGGTCTTGGAATGAAGTTGGCGGAACTGCTTGAGGTCCTCGATTCCGAGCTCATATCCCGTCAGGTGAAGCAGGGCGTAGATCAGCATCGAGCCGTGACCGTTCGACAACACGAAGCGGTCCCGGTTGGGCCAGCTCGGGTTGGTCGGATTGTGCGTCATGAAGTCGTTCCAGAGCACCTCGGCGATATCGGCCATGCCCATCGGCGCGCCCGGATGACCTGAATTGGCCTTCTGGACTGCGTCCATCGCGAGCGCTCGTACGGCATTGGCAAGTTCTTTACGTGAGGACATCAGTCCCTCCTAAGTTCAGAAGCAGTGGTCAATCGGTCAGTCGTGCCGCGAACCACGACCGCCGGTCGAGCGGGAGCGGGCACAAGGCGAAAGGTGGCACGGTATCGGAAAGCGATTTGTGGTGCGAGCGATCACGGGCTTCGCGTCGCGAGATCCCGATGGCGCGAACGGGACAGATGGGCGAGCACCCCGTTGGAAGAGCCGCCATTGTGGACGAATCGCACCGAGCCGAAAATCAAAACAAACTTATGCCATCAAAAAGGAATTTATAACTTCCTAATATTAAGAATTGCGAGAGGAAATGACCAGGATTTTCGATCATGGCCTGGCAAGTCGTCACGGATCAGGCGCTTTTCCACTTGATCGAGCAGCCCATGCTTGGAACTTGCTCCAGCGGACCGGCGCCGGTCTCGGCAATCCGCTTCATCGCCTCGAACAGGTCGCGTCGAGCATTCTCGGGCGCCGTCTCTTTGCGGCTAGCGTCGAGTCGCCCGCGATACTGCAGCGTCAGCGCGGAGTTGTAACCGAAGAAGTCCGGGGTGCAGACCGCCCCGTACGCCTTCGCGACGGCCTGATCGTCGTCGAGAAGATAAGGGAAAGGGAAGCCGAACGTCTCGGCGATCTTGCGCATGTTTTCAAATGAATCTTCCGGGTAGTCGCCGGTGTCGTTGGACATGATGGCGACGCATCCGACCCCCAACGTCATCAGCGCGCGGGTGTCCCGGACCAGACGCTCGCGGATCGCTTTGACGTAGGGGCAGTGATTGCAGATGAACATCACCAGGAGGCCACGCTCGCCGGCGCAGGCATCGCGTGTCCAGGTTTTGCCGTCAACACCGGGAAGCGCAAAATCTGGCGCCGGGTGTCCAAAGTCGCAGATCGGGGTTTCGAGCGAGGCCATGACAGTCTCCGGGTCAACACCTGGGTTGAGGCCCATGTTAACGGAAGCCCGGCGGTTTCCAAATCCCGACGCCATTTCCCCATGATCGGTTGACCGGTCGTGCGCAATTTTGCGGATTCGCGAGGAATCGATATGATAGCCGGCTCTGACTCACCCCCTGGCACTAAACGCAGGCTATCGAAATGATGACTAAGGACTATATCTTTACCTCAGAATCCGTTTCCGAGGGCCACCCGGACAAGATGGCGGATCAGATCTCGGATGCCGTGCTCGACGAGATCTTCCGCCGCGATCCGAACCATGCCAAGGCTCGCGTTGCCTGCGAGACATTGGTGAAGACCGGATTCGTGGTGCTGGCGGGCGAGATCACGTTGACCGACAAGAACCTTAAGATCGACTACGAGGGGATCGTGCGCAAGGTCGTCGCCGACATCGGTTACGACAGCTCCGAGGTCGGGTTCGACGGGCGCACCTGCGGCGTGCTTGTCGCCCTCGGGGAGCAGTCGACGGACATCGGCCAGGGTGTCGACCGTGAGTCGGAAGAATCTCAAGGTGCCGGCGACCAGGGCATGATGTTCGGCTACGCGACCAACGAGACCGATCAATTGATGCCCGCGGCGATCGACTACGCGCACCGTCTGGTGAAGCGTCAGTCGGAGGTTCGCAAGAACGGCACCCTGCCCTGGTTGCGCCCCGACGCCAAATCGCAGGTAACCTTCCGCTATATCGACGGCAAGCCGGCCGGCCTGGAGGCGGTGGTGCTCTCCACCCAGCACAGCCCCGAAGTCAGCCAGAGCGTGCTGCACGAGGCGGTGATGGAAGAGATCATCAAGCCCGTGCTCGGCGGCACCGGTTGGCTGAGCGGCGACACCAAATACCACATTAACCCGACGGGTCAGTTCATCATCGGCGGCCCGGTCGGCGATTGCGGCCTGACCGGACGCAAGATCATCGTCGATACCTACGGCGGTATGGCCCGCCACGGCGGCGGCGCCTTCTCCGGTAAAGATCCCTCGAAGGTGGACCGTTCGGCCGCCTACGCTGGACGTTATGTCGCCAAGAACATCGTCGCGGCGGGGCTGGCAGACAAATGCGAGGTGCAGGTCTCCTACGCAATCGGCGTGGCCGAGCCGACGTCGCTCTCCATCGACACCTTCGGGACCGCGAACGTCAGCGAACATCGGATCATCGAGCTGATCCGCGCACACTTCGATCTGCGTCCATATGGCATTACGCGCATGCTCGATCTCACCAACCGCGACCTGATCAAGTTCCGCGATACGGCCGCCTACGGCCACTTCGGACGATCCGAGCCGGGCTTTACCTGGGAGCGGACGGACAAAGCCGAAATGCTGCGGGAGGCTGCCGGCATCTAGAACTTAACCGCGTCAGGTGAGACATGCGATGTTTCGGGCGCGCGGGGTCTCGCGAGCACCCGAGGCCGTCGGGGGACGCGGTTGAGGAGAAAGACTTCTTTTTGTTGCGTCCCGGATGGTCGGCGTTTGAATATTCTGCGCCGACCCTTGTTCTTTTGGTGCGCTTGGCGCACGAGCGTGATATGCATCACTAACTCTGATTGATCTTCCTTACACCTCGCCACCGAGGAGCGTTGCGACCCGAGCCACTGGAGCCCGGGCCAGGCTCGGCGGCAGGGTCGACACGACAACGGCGCTCACTCACGTTTGATCAGGAGCTGATAACCATGAGTGAGTTTACCGACTACAAGGTTGCCGATATCTCTCTGGCCGATTTCGGTCGCAAAGAGATGGATATCGCCGAGACCGAGATGCCGGGCCTGATGGCCCTGCGCGAGCAATTCGGCAAGAGCAAGCCGCTCGCCGGCGCACGCATCACCGGCAGTCTGCACATGACCATCCAGACCGCCGTGCTGATCGAGACGCTGGTCGCGCTCGGCGCCGAGATCCGCTGGTGCTCGTGCAACATCTTCTCCACCCAGGACCACGCCGCCGCCGCCATCGCCGCGGCCGGCATCCCGGTCTATGCCTGGAAGGGCGAGACCCTGGACGAGTATTGGTGGTGCACCGAGCAGGTCCTGAACTGGCCCGACGGCGGCGGTCCCAACATGATCCTGGACGACGGCGGCGACGCCACGCTGATCGTGCACAAGGGCGTGGAGTACGAAAAGGCCGGCGCCATCCCGGCACCCAAAGCCGACGACAATGAGGAGTGGCAGGCCATCCTGGGCTTGCTCTCGCGCACCTTCGCACGCAATCCGAAGCATTGGCACGGCATCGCCGAGGGCATCCGCGGCGTGACCGAAGAGACGACCACCGGCGTACATCGTCTCTACCAGATGTTCCGTGACGGTCAGTTGCTCTTCCCGGCCATGAACGTCAACGATTCGGTGACAAAGTCCAAATTCGACAATCTATATGGCTGTCGCGAGTCGCTGGTGGATGCGATCAAGCGTGCAACCGATGTCATGATCGCCGGCAAGATCGCACTGGTCTGCGGGTTCGGCGACGTCGGTAAGGGTTCCGCCGCCTCGCTGCGTGGATTGGGCGCGACCGTCTGGATCACCGAGGTCGACCCCATCTGTGCGCTGCAGGCGGCGATGGAGGGCTATCGCGTCGTCACAATGGATGATGTCGTCGGTATGGTCGACATCTTCGTCACCGCGACAGGCAACACCGATATCATCACCCACGATCACATGGCCGCCATGAAGGACCAGGCGATCGTCTGCAACATCGGCCACTTCGACAACGAGATCCAGGTCTACGCGCTCAAGCAGTACGAGTGGGTCAACATCAAGCCGCAGGTTGATCAGATCGTCTTTCCCGATGGTCACCGCATCACCCTGCTGGCCGAAGGGCGACTGGTCAACTTGGGTTGTGCGACCGGGCATCCGAGTTTCGTGATGTCAGCCAGCTTCACCAATCAGGTGCTGGCGCAGATCGAGATCTTCACCAAGCCGCAAGAGTATCCCGTCGGCGTCTATGTGCTGCCCAAGCATCTGGACGAGGATGTCGCGCGTCTGCATCTGCGCAAGATCGGGGCGAATCTGACGACCCTGTCCAAAGCGCAGGCCGATTACATCGGTGTGGCGGTCGAGGGACCTTACAAAGCCGAGAACTACAGGTATTAAACCGCGCCCGTCGCGATCCTATCGGGGTTGCGGGTTTTGCGACCTCGCGGGTACTTCGAGGCGTTGGAGTCGACACGGTTTAAGTCTTTGAAGAAGAGGCTTGGATCGCGTTTGCTTCAGCCGCTAGGGGTTCGTACCCGGTGGATCGACGACCACGATGGTGCCTGTCGTCTAGGCCTGGATCTGCTCGCGACACCGCTTGCCGGGGTCACGCCTGAGTCGGGCGCTTCGCGCGACCTGCGCGGATCATCCGGTTGGCGTTCGATGCCTGTCGCGGCGTCGCCCATCTCAACCCATTCGCCGCCGGATCCAAGCCACTGATCGCGTGTCGTGCGCCGCGCTTGAGGCTGGAGGCCGGAGGCCGGAGGCTCTTAAGCCATGCCGCCCGAATCACAGCAAACCCCGACCTACAGCGTCGAACTCTTCCCGCCGAAGACCCCGGAAGGCATGGAGAAGCTCAAGCTCGAGATCGCACAGCTCAACAGCGTTTCACCCGGTTACTTCTCGGTGACCTACGGGGCCGGGGGATCCACGCGCGAGCGCACCTTCGAAACCGTCGATTGGCTGCGTGATCAGGCCATGGAGACCGCTCCGCATGTTGCCTGTGTCGGCTCGGCCCGGACCGAGATCCGCGAGATTCTGGCCCGCTATCGCGAGCAGGGCATTCGGCGCCTGGTCGCCTTACGTGGCGATCTGCCATCCGGCATGGGCGGTGGCACCGGCGGTGATTTCCGTTACGCCAATGAGCTGGTGTCCTTCATCTGCGATGAATTCGGGGACGCCTTTACTATCGAGGTCGCAGCCTATCCCGAGTATCACCCGCAATCGGGTAGCCCCGAGCGCGATCTCGCCAACTTCAAACGTAAGGTGGAATCCGGTGCGGATGCCGCCATCACCCAATATTTTTACAACCCCGACGCCTATTTTGCCTTCGTGGACAGCTGCGACCGGGCCGGAGTCAGCATCCCGGTCGTGCCCGGCATCATGCCGATCACCAACTACACGCAGCTCGCGCGCTTCTCCGATGCCTGCGGTGCCGAGATCCCGCGCTGGGTTCGGCGCCGCCTTGAAGGTTACGGCGACGATGTCGACAGCCTTCGCGCCTTCGGACACGACGTGGTGCTCAACCTGTGTCGACGTCTGATCGACGGCGGAGCCCCCGGCCTGCATTTCTACACGATGAACCAATCGGCTCCGACACTGCGTCTCTGGCACGAGCTGGCCTTAGGCGCGCCACGCTGAATCTTTACCGCGCCCGCGTTGGCGGTCTGATCCGAGACCGCCTTATAGCAATGCAATAAACGAGGTTGAACGCGTCTGATCGCGTCCGGGCATGACCTCCTGATCGAGACGCCCCCGGTCGAAAGCGCTTGTTTCGGCTTGGGTGTTGTCGGTTCCGATGGCTTGTCTGTCTCGCAAGCGGCCGCCAGGCGTCAGAGTGAATCGCCCGACAGATACGCGAGAATCGACCTGAACCCTCGGAGCGCATTGCGTTCGCGGGCCTTCGCCGCCTATACTCCTCTGACCGCGAGGCCGCGGTGTACGGATTCCAGACTATTCTCACGGGTCCCTACTTCTTCGTTTGGGCCGTCGAGCCTGTAACCTCCCTTACTGCCCTGATTTGCATCTTGCGGCAAATCGCGCCGGTGGGCAGCTTGCGCCTTGACACGGCTCTCTCCGGAGATCAGTCCACGCCCCGGCAGGGCGAGGCTCCTGGCTCCGCACAGGACGCGCGGTCGGGGAGAGCAATCTCTTCGGCGACAGATGTCCGGTTGCGGGAACGCCCGCACTCAACGTTTCGTGACAACAGGTAGAATGATAATGAAGAACGCGATCAAATTTGCCGGTCTTGCTGCCGTCGTCGCTCTGGCCGGTGCTTCCTTCTCGGCGAGCGCCCAATGGGGTGGTCCGGGCTACGGCGGCGGCCCCGGCTACGGCAGCGGCATGATGGACAACTTCGGTGACATGTTCGGTGACGGCACCGGTGATTTTAATATGAACATGAGCGGCAGCGGCCGTTCCTATGGTCGCGGCCAGGGCCGCGGTTATGGTCGTGGTTATGGCTACGGCGAAGGCTATGGCGCACCTTATGGCTATGGTGCCCCTTACGGCTATGGCGCGCCCTACGGCGGCGGCTATGGCGCGCCTGGCTATGGCGTGCCTCCTTACGGTGCCGCTCCGTATGGCGCCATGCCTGCTCCGGTAGCCCCGCAGGCTGCACCCGCACAATAAGCCAGCCTGATAAGCCGGCTGATCAGAAGGAACGCGTCGTCTAGGCGCCTTCGGTTTACGCGAAGGCCCGTTTCGACCCGGATACAGGGATGTATCCACTCCCCGCACACACCACTCGCTTGACCGCGGTCGCTTGATGTCGGCTGCTTCGCTCGATCTCCCTCAGGATCTCCCTCAGGGCCTTTATCTCCCTCAGGGCCTTTGCCCCTCCCGATTGGTCCTCCCTCCCCTCCCCTCCCCTCCCCTCCAGGGGTAGTTGTCTCGTGATCGACGCCGCGCGCCGATCGGGCTCCACATCGCCTGCTTTTATGGTGATAATTGAGAAACGCCGGGTCCAGTCGGACGTCCGGGTAAATCACGGCGAGGCTCGGTATGGCTGAGAAGCATCTGTATCTGTCCCTGATCCCGCAGGCCCTGATCGGGTCGATGCTCGAGCCGAAGGCATTCGGCAGCTACTACGCGGTGGGCGCCAAGGCGCACGTTAAGGGCGAGGCGATTTTTTTCGAGGTGGATCCGGCGTTCCGCTCCGACGATTTTCCGTTTCATCTCATGGACGAGCGCTGCATCACCCAGCCCGACGGTGCCCCGAAACGCTCGGTCTATCTCTCGATCTACCGTGTCTTATCGCGCATCCCGGTGTCCGCGCTCGGCAACCTGTATCTTGTGACCAACGATGGCAAGACGCTCGAGCTGCCGCGTTCGGTCTACCGTCCCGAGCCGACCGGGCGCCTGCATCTCTATCAAGAGTTCTGCCCCATCACGCCGATGGTCGCCAGCCGCTCGGAGCCACACGATTTCTGCGATGCCATCACGGATCCTGCCAACCCGGTCAATGTACCGCGCATTGTCTTCTCGGAGCTGCGCATCGGCGATCTGGCGATCGACCCCCAGAACGGCGATGCCCATGACCTTCCGTACAGTAACCTGTCACACTTGCGCGACGTCCTGTACGAGTTGAAGTACAACGACACCAAGCCGAGCAAGTTGGTGTTGAAGCAGGTCAAGGAAGGCGTGCTCTACCGCATGGTTCAAGGCGGCTTTTATGTCGGCGACCACACCGACTTCGCCTTCTACCGCTTCCCTGAACTCGATGAGCTTGAAAACCTCCATCGGGGCTGGTGGCGCTCGGCGCAAGTGACTGCGCTCGAATAGCCCTCTGTCCAGGATCCTCCTGAGTCGCTGACTCAACTCCTGCCCGAAGCGGCTCCCGCCCAGGGCGATTCCGACATTTCACGTCCATTGGAAAACCCATGAACGAGCCTGTTTTTTGGATTGCGCCGATCGCAGCGCTGTTGGCCCTGTTCTACGCCCGGACTTTCTTCAAAGAGATGCTGCGCCAGGATGCGGGAACGGCCCTGATGCAGGAGATCGGTCAGCATGTGAGCCGCGGCTCCATGGCCTATCTTTGGCAGCAGTACAAGATCATGGCCATCGTGTTCGGCGCGCTGGCCGTCGTCTTTGCGATCCTCGCCTATCAGTTCCATGTCCAGAGTACCTGGCTGCCAGCCACCTTTCTGTGTGGTGGCTTCTTCTCGGCGCTGGCCGGCTATTTCGGGATGCGCACCGCAACGCAGGCTTCCACCCGCACCGCCGCAGCGGCCCGAACCTCGCTGCCGGAGGCACTGCGCATCGCCTTTCGCAGCGGCGCCGTCATGGGCCTGGTCGTGGTCGGGCTGGGGCTCGGAAATGTCGTGTTCTGGTTCATCCTGGCAAACCTGTTGATTCCGGAAGGGGCTGCAGGCGAGACCCATCGGATGGTGCTCATTACCACCACGACCCTGACCTTTGGCATGGGTGCGTCGCTTCAGGCGATGTTCGCGCGGGTCGGCGGCGGTATCTTCACCAAAGCAGCCGACGTGGGCGCGGATCTGGTGGGCAAGGTCGAGAGCGGTATCCCGGAGGATGACCCACGCAACCCGGCGGTCATCGCCGATAATGTGGGTGACAACGTCGGCGATGTTGCAGGTATGGGTGCCGATCTCTTCGAGTCGTACGTCGGCTCGATCCTGGCGGCCAGCGCGCTCGGCGCCGCCGCCTTCATGTACGATCCGGCGCTGCAGATGAAGGCGGTGGTGGCGCCGCTCATGATCGCGGGGCTCGGCATCCTGCTCTCCATACTCGGCGTGTTCCTGGTCAAAACCGAGGAAGGTGCGAATCAGAAACAGTTGCTCGATGCGCTGGGTCGCGGCATCAACAGCAGCGGGGCCATGATCGTGGTCGCGTCGCTGGTGTTTCTGTACCTGCTCGGGATGCCCAACCTCTGGGGCATGTGGGGCGCAGTCATTGCCGGGCTGGTGTCCGGCGTCATCATCGGTCGGTCGACAGAGTATTACACCTCGCCCAGCTATTCACCGACCCGGCGGATCGCCGGTCAAGCCGAAGGCGGTGCGGCCACGCTGGTGATTGCCGGCATTGGTGTCGGCATGCTCTCGACCGCCATTCCGGTGCTGACCGTGGGGCTCGGCACCATGCTGGCCTTTCTGTTCGCGTCCGGCTTCGACCCCACGCTGATGAACCAGGGGCTCTACGGCGTCGGCATCGCTGCCGTCGGAATGCTCTCCACCCTGGGGATCACCCTGGCCAGCGATGCTTATGGGCCCATCGCCGACAATGCCGGCGGCAACGCCGAGATGAGCGGTCTGGGGCCTGAGGTGCGTGCCCGTACCGATGCACTCGACGCCCTCGGAAACACCACCGCTGCGACCGGCAAGGGCTTTGCAATCGGCTCCGCCGCGTTGACCGCACTGGCACTCATCGCCTCCTATGTCGAGGTGATTCGCATCGAGCTCATCCGCAATGG
Source organism: Thiocapsa sp. (assembly GCA_041741175.1). Taxonomy (GTDB): domain Bacteria; phylum Pseudomonadota; class Gammaproteobacteria; order Chromatiales; family Chromatiaceae; genus Thiocapsa. Next base: position 13,487 of record JBGSKP010000432.1, read on the forward strand.
CATCATGGCGCTGGAGTTGGGTCACGGCGGGACCGTCCCGACCGATACCGCTACCCTCACCGACTTTATGACCTACTACAGCGTGAACCTGCTCAATCCCACGGTTCTGGTGGGCGTGCTCATCGGTTCGATGGTGGCCTTTGTATTCAGCGGCCTGACCGTTCAGGCGGTGGGGCGTGCGGCGCTCCTGATGGTGGAAGAGGTGCGTCGCCAGTTTCGTGAGGATCCGGGCATTCTGCAGGGCACGTCGCAACCCGACTATGAACGCTGCGTGGCCATTTCGACCCTCGGCGCGCAGCGTGAGATGGTTCTGCCGGCGCTGATGGCCGTCATTGCACCGATCGTGACGGGCCTGGTGTTGGGCGTGGCCGGCGTGATCGGTTTACTCGTCGGCGGGCTATCGAGCGGATTCGTGCTGGCGGTGTTTCTCGCCAATTCCGGTGGCGCATGGGATAACGCCAAGAAGTACATCGAGTCCGGTTACCACGGCGGCAAAAACTCACGCGCACACCGCGCCGCGGTGATCGGCGATACCGTCGGGGATCCTTTCAAAGACACATCCGGACCGAGCCTGAACATTCTGATCAAGCTCATGAGCATCGTGTCAATCATTATGGCCGGGGTAACGGTGTCCTATAGCTGGCTCTGAGCGAGCCTGGCGCAGGCCCTGACGTCGTTCGCGTCGACGCAGGGCCTTCGTGCATCGGCGCCTTCCTGCGCCGAGCCGTCGGCTGACCGTTCAGTGCTGGTGATAGAGGTCGTCGAGCGGGCTTTCGTGGGCAAGGGGGGTGCCGAGTTCTGCCCAGGTGAAGAGATTGAAGGCGCGATGTCCGTTGTGGTCGAGCACGCGAAGGCTGTCCGACTCGGTAAACCCGTTCATCACCTTCTTGAAATGACCCTTGTAGCGCTCCTGAGCCAGTTCCATGGGAATCTCGTAAGCCAGAAACTTCGGGATACCCTTATCCTTCAGACGTTCCAGCAGATCGGGGTTTTCAAGCGAATCGTACGAGGTGACGATGACGATCGGACCGTTTCCGGTCACCAGCATTGCGCATTTCATGGATCTTCTCCACCAGATTGATCGCCCAAGCGGGGCGAAATAGACATAGGGCTCTGAGCACTCTGTCCGGTCCAAACGCCACCACAACCGGCACGGATGCCGTCAAGCCCGGCGACGTCGGATTTTAACACTGAAGAAGAGAAGGTGGGCACGCCGCCCCGCCCAGGCAATCCGCACAGGCAATCCACCCGGTCAATCGACGTCTTCGACCCATGCAAGGACGACCCCGGTCGCGTTCTCCGGGTCGCTCGTCAGAACCAGGCAATGCTCCCGGCCGTCCACCAGGTAGAGGTTGAAGCCGTCGGCGCTCCGCACTGGCTGGCCGACGCCGATGTCGTCATCGCTGCAATGGGTGAAATGGATGTCCGTGAACGCCTCGCGCAAGGCGCCGATGGTTTCCGCGTTGAGACCCGCGCGGCGCACCACCTCCGCGATCTGGTCGAGACGCTCCTCCGCGATCATGCCGCATCCTCAGAACGGACAAACCGCACCCGCTCCTCGGGCGACTGCCCCATCGCCTTGGCAAGCCAGGGCGGGGCCTTCTCGCCGAGAATGCGCTGTAGTGCGACCATGCGCTCGCGCGCGCTTCCGCCGGCTGCGTCCTTGATGGGGTGGATATCGGCCTTCACGACCTTGGCTGCCGCCGGCCCCCCGATCGAGGCCACGTAGAGCACCTGACAGTCGGCGATCAAGGCGGCACGCTGGCCATTCTTGTCCTCGACCGTGCCGGACTCGTCGACCTCCCGCACATCGATCAGGCGGACCTCATCCGCCGACACCTGGTAGACCAGGAAATGCCGCGCGGCACCGAAGTGTCCATCAAGCTCATCCCCGCCGTTCGACGCACAGGCGACCCGAACCGAACTCGGCATGTCGCCCTCGGCATAGGACTCGATCGGCGGAGCCGGAGCGACCGTTTGCCCGGTCTCACCCTTGAGGATAGCCAGGATGGACTTGAGCAGATCCGCATCCAGATCGGCCAGCTCGCCGTCGGCGGCCTGCTTGAGATCCTTCACCCTCAGGGTGTCCAGCGTGGTGGCGGTGGGCGGCAGGCCCACGACGTCGGCGAGAACGCGAATCAGGCGCGCCGGATCCGGATCGGGTAGCGTGCGGGCGGCCAGGCCGATGCGCAGAGCGATATCGTCGGTAAGCGTGTCGTTTGACATCGGATTAGACTCGATCTAGTTCGTAATGAAACCGGCCGCGAGCGATGAGCACAACCCGACTGCGCCAAAGCTCAATCGTAGGATGGGTAGAGCGCAGCGAAACCCATCCTTCCGCTGCCAACGCTGGAGTCTGGAGGATGGGTTTCGCTGCGCTCTACCCATCCATTCTTGACGCGCCCAGTGCGGTTCAAGCCGGGACGATGCAGTCCTCTTCCATGCAGGCATCCAGACACTGCGGCACGCCGGGCTCGCCGTCGCCCTCGCACTCGCTGCAGGTGGCGGCATCGATACGGTAAACGCCTTTCCAAGCGGAAATGGATTGGGTCGGGCACAAAGGCTCACAGTCACCGCAGGCGGTGCAGAGCTCACGTACGATCTTCAGAGCCATGTCAGTTCTCCTGATTACTCGTCGCCGCGCTTAAAACGCAGCGTGGTCGGAAATGCGGGGGGCGGGCTGATCGGGTCGATATACCAACGCGACCCGTCCGTCAGCTCCACCTCGCCGCCCCATTGTTCGGCGTCATCCAATTCCACGGAGGCAATTGTTTCCTCCATGTCCTTTTTCGCGACGTAGAAGAGCAAGTCTCCCGCGTCGTTCTTGCGAATCATCACATTGGGCATCAGTGGGTTGCCTCTTGGTGGTCAGGTCGTACCGGGTGACCGATTGGCCGGGAGAGCGGTGTGCAATTCCGGGAATCGATTCCTCGGGCGGCGCAGAGCGCCGCCCGAGCCGGCGACTATCTCACCAGGTCGTAGTTGTAGTCCGTCACACCCATCTCGCTCGTCTCTGCGTCCAGACGCTCGAGGACCGCGTTGACCAGGGTCGTGAGGATGTACATGGCACCCTCGTAACCCATGGTCGTCATACGGTGCAGATGGTGCCGATCGAAGATCGGAAAGCCGATCCGGATCAAGGGGACCTCATGCTCCTTGCCCTTGTGCAGCGTATCGCGCTGGATGAACTTGCCATAGCTGTTGCCGATCATGAAGTCCGGCTTGTCGGTGAAGCACAGCGAGCGGAAGTGCCAGAGGTCGGAGCTGATGTAGACCTTGCCTTCCTTGCCGTAGGGCGACGAAGCCAGGACGCCTTCCACTTCCTTCTTCCAACGCTTGTTGGCGTGATTGCAGAGGATGTGCGTGGGCTCGGCACCCAGCTCGAGCAGGAACTTGGTCATTCCGAGCACGAAATCGGCGTCGCCGTAGAGCGCGAACTTCTTGCCGTGCAGCCAGGTGTGGCTGTCGGTCATCATGTCGACCAAACGGCCGCGCTCTTTTGTCAGGGACTCGGCGATCGGCTTGCCGGTCAGCTCGGAGACCTTCATCAGGAACTCGTCGGTCCACTCCAATCCCATGGGGATCTTGATGTGGTTGACCGGGTGCTTCCAGGTGATTTCGGCGAATTTGCGCGTCTTCGGCAACTGCCAGGGCTGCAACAAGAGCGTGTCGATCGCGTTCGGCGCGTCCTTCATCTCATCCAGGGAGGTGCCGCCCGCGTACATGCGGAATTCGCCGTCGGCCGGGGTGTCCAGCACCTCGGTCGGATCGCACAGCAGGCTGTAACCGACGCCCATCTCCTTCATCATGCGATGCATGACGCGATAGTTGCCCAGATAGGTCTCGAAACCCGGGACGAGGTTGATCTTGCCGTTGGAGCCGACGACCTTGTCTTCCATGTAGTTCAGCGTGAAATAG
>JBGSKP010000433.1:0-3528 GCA_041741175.1 Thiocapsa sp.
GCGGGCGGTCAGCCAGGTGACCGGATTCCGTTCAAGGATGGAGCGCCGGAACCGGACCGCGGAGTCCGGGGTCGAGAAGCGCAGGCGCTGGAGCCATCCGCCGAATCCCCTGCGGGAGGCTCCCTCGGGCGATTCCTGCCAGGTGTGCGGTAGCCGCCAACTCGCGAGCAACAGGCAGAGCAGACCGACCCCGCCGGTGAAGGCGATGGAGATCCAGTAACGGGTTGACCCGGTCTTGTAGCTCTTCGATCCCACGAAGCCGAATCCGACGGCCGGTGACAGGGAATGATGCCATCCGGTTTCCCACAGTTCGATGACCGCCGCCGCCGTGCCGTAACGGCGCAGGGCCCACGAGACGCCCCCGCACAGGGCGGGCATGCCGAGGAACACCGCCAGCATCAGGCCGAAGGCCACCATCACGGAGCGGCGCACGTCCACGGTCAGCACGGACGCCAGCACGCCGGTGGCCAGCGCGACACGGTTTAGGTCCAGCGGTTGGAGCGTCCGCACCACTTCGAGCTGGGGGCGATCGGGAACGGCTGGAATGGCGAGTCCGTATTTGCGAGGTTCTGCAACCAGGCGAGCCGTCGCAAGGATCTTCGGAACATATTGCCTGGTCTCTTCGGGCAGATTAAGCGACCAGAAATCAGTCGGCTTGCCGCTGCGCTGATTCGCCGCCTGGGCGGAGGCAACGCGACCGGGGCCGCAGTTGTAGGCGGCCATGGCTAATTCCCAGTCGCCATCGAAGCGGCGATTGAGCATCTCCAGATAATCCAGTGCGGCGCTGGTCGAGGCCAGAGGGTCGCGTCGTGCGTCATACCAGGCATCCTGACGCAGGCCCATCTCTCTGCCGGTGCCGGGCATAAACTGCCAAATGCCTGCGGCGGCTTTCGGGGACGTGGCGGTCGGTGTAAACCGGCTCTCGACATGCGGCAAAAAAGCGAGCTCCATGGGCAATTTACGCCGCTCGATCTCACTGACGATCAGATATAAATAAGGGGTTCCTTGCTGGGACATGCGCGACAGATACTGAGGATCGCGGCTAAAGCGTTCTGCAGTGTTGTCAATGCGGGGATTGGCATACAGATCCAGCCTCATGCCGGAGCGCACCCGACTCCAGAGGTCGCCACGCGGATCCTGTCGACCGGTCGCAGTGCGCTGCATCACGACGACATCGGTGGCGGGACGGACATAGCCGTATTCTCGGGCGGAAACCCGATCGGCATAGCCGGACTCGGCGAAGCTTGTAGACCCCGTGCGGGTGTTCGTGGCGCAGCCGGGAAGCAGACAGGCGAATAGGCCGATCGCGCAGACCACGCGCACGGAACGGGCAGCATCAGGCATATTTTTCCCCAACAATTCCCGATAAGTAATTGTTTAAAAAATGATTCTAGGAATTATGGCTGCATGATAACCCAAACCCGTCGGTTAATTCCAGGTTTGATGGCAGGAAATTGGCTCCCATGCCTGCACGACAGTGCGCGCAATCACGGTTACCATGCGCCTCTTCAAGAGGCATCGGCATGACTGTGCGCAAGACTCCAGGGTCTCCCCTGGCCGGATTACAAGACTGGTATCGCTCGCCGCTCGGCACGGAGGTCGCGGCGTTGGAGAGCGCGTGTCTGCAGCGCTTGCTCAGCGACACCTTCGGCTATTACCTGATTCAGATCGGGGTGACCGAGAGCTTTCGCGACGCGATGGCCTCCAGTCGGATCCGCCATCGGATCCTTATGCCGTGCGAGCGGCCATCCGGTTATGGCGGTCGGGAGATCGTCGGCCTGCCCAGTCGGCTCCCGCTCGCTGCGGACTCGATCGATGCGCTGCTGCTGCCGCACACATTGGATTTTTCGCCCGAGCCCAAGGCCGTTCTCCGGGAGGTCGAGCGCGTTCTGATTCCGGAGGGGCGCGTGATCATTCTTGGATTCAATGCACTCAGTGCCTGGGGGCTCTGGTCCTTGTTGCCGGGACGCGCCAGACAGGTGCCCTGGTGCGGACGTTTCCGCACCGCCTATCAGATCGAGGATTGGCTGTCCGTGTTGGGTTTTGATGTCGAGTTGCGCGAGCACATCCTGTTCAGACCGCCATTTCGGCGGGCGTTGGGGCCGGGCTGTGCCCCGTTCGATACCCTGGGAAGCCGGCTTTGGCCCATTCTCGGTGGAGTCTATCTGATTCGCGCCGTCAAGCGGGTGTCGACATTGACCCCGTTGCGACCATCCTGGCGGCGGCGACGCGCGCTGCTGAGCGGTGGCGCTGTGGAGCCGACGACGCGGGGGACGGGTAATGTCTGACTGCGTTCATGCGTTTACCGACGGTGCCTGCAAGGGTAATCCGGGGCCGGGCGGCTGGGGTGTGCTCCTGCGCTGGGGCGAGGTCGAGAAGGAGTTATGCGGCGGCGAGCGTGAGACGACGAACAACCGCATGGAACTGATGGCGGTGATCATGGCGCTGGAAACCATGACGCGTCCGACCTGTATCGAGATCGTCACCGACTCCCAGTATGTGAAGCGTGGTGTCGAGGAATGGATGCAGCGCTGGAAGCGCAACGGCTGGCGCACCGCCGAGCGCAAGCCCGTCAAAAATCGCGATCTGTGGGAGCGCCTGGACGCTGCGCTGGGCGGCCATCAGGTGCGCTGGCGGTGGGTCAAGGGGCATGCCGGGCACGCCGAGAACGAGCGCGCTGACCGGCTGGCCAATCAGGGCGTCGCTGGCTAAAACGCGTCAGGTGATGATCAACGCTGTTGGCGTGTTGGATCGAGCCTGGCGTGCGTTCGAGACCTTGCAGGCGACGCGTTTTAAGTCATTTTTAACCAAACCGCGTCGACTCCGAAGTCTTTGACGACCTCGGTGGTGCGCTTTTCCGTTAGATTCCGGGTGTCACTGAAGGACGCGGTTTAAATGAGGCAGATTGTGCTCGACACCGAGACCACGGGTCTCGATCCTCAGGACGGCCACCGGGTCATTGAGATCGGCTGCGTCGAGCTTATTGACCGCCGTTTGACCGGCAACAATTTCCATCGTTATTTGCAGCCGGACCGCGAGGTCGATGCGGGTGCGGCGGACGTGCACGGTATTACCACGGCTTTTCTGGCCGATAAGCCGCGTTTTGCGGAGGTGGGGGATGACTTCCTGCGCTACGTCGAGGGTGCCGAACTCATCATCCACAACGCCGCCTTCGACCTCGGGTTTCTCGACCGCGAGTTGGCCCGTTGGAAGAGCGACGCACCGAAGGTCACCGATCGATGCGCTGTGACCGATACCCTCGCGATGGCTCGCCGGCTGCATCCCGGGCAGCGCAACAGTCTGGACGCGCTGTGCAAGCGCTATGGCGTGGACCACCGGCATCGCGATCTGCATGGCGCCTTGCTCGATGCCGAGATTCTGGCGGATGTCTATCTGGCCATGACTGGTGGTCAGGTCGCCTTTTGTCTGGGCGGTGAGCCCGAGGCCGATGTCGGGCCCGGTCAGGGGGAGCGCCATCGTGGCCGGATCGACCCGAATCGGCCGTCGCTGCGCGTCATCCCGGCCGAT
>JBGSKP010000434.1:0-2191 GCA_041741175.1 Thiocapsa sp.
GGGTTGGTTCTCGCTATGGCGCTGCTGTTCGACGATGCCGGTTACCATCTGGCAGCAACCCCCATGGCCATCCTTGGTGCCGCATCCGTAGGCACCGTCTTGATCCAGTATGTCGTCCGCCCTGTCTTGCGCTACCGGCGCAGTCAGGGCGTTGCCGCGACGACGGCGCCAAAAACGCGCGGCCCCGTCAGCTAACGCGCGCGTCAGAATTCGCCGGTGGCGCCGGCGGTGATGATGTCGAGCATCTGGCCGTTCACGGTCAGCGCCAGTGCCTGCAGCTCGGGCGGCAGGTCATAGGCGCTGATCAGCATGTCCAGGTTCAGCATCTGCAACCAGATTCGGCCGTCCGCGTCCTCGACCAGCGCAATGCTGCACGGCATGTAGGCTGCAAAGATGGTGTTGAATCGCGCCATCTTCACCGCGTCTTCCGGATTACAGAACTGGTAGATCTCAAGGCGCATCGCATCGATGCCGCGGCTACCGACCTCCTTGCCGACATTGAGCTGTGCGACCAGCCGCATATTGAGCTCGGCCGCTTTGGACAACATGGCCTCGCCCGCCGCATCGGCAGTCACGCCGGGGGCCAAACCCAGCTTCAGAACGGTATGCTCGACATCGGAGATGCGGATCTCGGGGGCGTTATCATCGGCTGCCAGCAACGGCATGCTCACGATCAGAAAGAGGGCAACGGCAAGCGTCAGGTGTTTCATTCTTGTTTCCTCAAGACATTATTATGGGTATCTGACTCCGAGTCCGGATCTTAATCCTTGTCGTCGAGCGTCGTCACAAAACCGATGATGTCGAGGATATCCTGATCGTTGTAGTCCACGAAGGTCTCGTCCTCGGGATCATTGGCGTGCGTGCGGTCGCCGCCCCTGAACTTCTCGATCTGCCGAAAGAGATAACCGTCGTATTGGCCTGCAAGCTTGGGACTTTCTTTGCGCTTGTTGCCTTCGGCCGCACGCCCGTGACAGGTCTTGCAGTCACTGGAATAGATCTCCTCGCCGTTTTCCACATCCGCACCTTCCGGCGTGGGCACATCGAGCGGATGCACCGCATCCAGGTCGATGCTCGCAATATAGGCCGCCAAGCTGTTCAGATCATCGTCCGATAAGCCGCGCAGCCCGCCGACGACGAGCATCGCGGCATGCTCGCGATTGCCGTCGCGATAGTCGGTGAGCGACTTCATCAAATAATAGTCCGGCAGTCCGGCCAGTCGCGGATACTTGCCCCCGAGGATGCCCTGCGAGTGCAGGCCATGGCAGAGTGCGCACTGGCGGTGCAGCCGCTGACCAAGCTCCAGATCAGGTTCCTTTGCCTCCTCGGCAGCGAGGACAACGGATGGGGTGACAGCCAGCGAGCCCGCAAAAGTAAGAGAGAGGGCCAGGGTGCGCACAATCGAAGATCTCATGCTCCAAACTCCGGGTAGTGACGATCGTTTTAATGAATCCGTACGATAGGAGATCCGCTGCATGGGTGCAACTCATTCAGGATCTTGGGTTTTCTGCCCAGATAATCCCTTTTTTTGGTAGGGTCTGAACCTATCGTAACACTGCCGCAGCCGCCATGCGGTCAGCGACCGCCCGATGGCAGTGTCGTCGAACTCTGCTCTGTGCCGGGCCGGTGAGTTGCCCCGGCTTGACGACGGCCGAGCAGACTCTGTTCGATCTCATCCGCGGCCCGGCGCCCGCTCTGCAGCGCCCATTGGATCGAGGGTGCAGAGTCGTATTCCCCGCAGCTCCACAGCCAGTCGGACCGACGCAGACTCGAGGCGGCCGGATCCGTCACCGGAGGAGACTGAGTCGGCAGGGCGCGGGGCAGTCGATAGGTCGCCAGACGGGTCCAGGCGAGAACCTGATTGCCGAACCAGCCGCTCAGCTCTCGGCGCAGCTCGGTCTCGAGCGCATCCGGATTATGCTCCGCGCCATGGACATTGACCGAGATCAGACTTTGGCCTCGCGGAGCATAATGCTCGGAGAGGTTGCTCGGGCAGAGCAGGCTGTTGATGCGGCCGCGCCCTTCGCCGTTAACCATCAGGTCGGGGCCTTCGAACGGCGGCGCGTCCGCGGCGAAATAGATGCAGGTGGTGCCGCGATAGAGGGTCGCCCGGCTGGTGGACTGACCGAGCAGGCGCGCGGTTTCGCCGCCCTCGGTCGCCACCACGATCGCCCTGGCCCGCAGCCGCTCCCCG
>JBGSKP010000435.1:0-7130 GCA_041741175.1 Thiocapsa sp.
ACGGTGAGCAGGCCGCGCTCAAACGGCTCGCCCGCACGCGCGCGACGGCGCAGACCACGTAGCCGTTGGCGCAGCCGGTGACGGTCCTGAATCAGGCAGGTGCCGAGTTCGGCGTCGGTGGGAAACTCGATGTCGGTCAAGGATTCTGAATCAAGAGGTCCAGGTCGCCAGCGATGGCCGTGAACTCTTCGGCAAAATCACCGTGGAGCGGCAGGATGCCACGTGCTTCGCCGGCGTAACGGATGAAACGGGCGGCGTTGGCGTACAAGCCCGGAATCAATGTCTGGAGCTTGGCAAAGCGCTCATTCATGGCCGCGAGCGATTCGAACAGGTCGACGTCCTTGCGACGCTGGGCCAGTTGGTCGCGACCCAACGGCCAGGATTGTCTGCTGGAGGCGTTGGGAAAGTAGACGCATCGCTTTATAGCCTCAAGTAACCCTGCAAGGTGCGCGCGTTCCGCGTCCAGCGCCTGGCGGCTCATCGCCGAGCCTCCAAACGCACGGCACCTGCCCGCGCGATACGCTGAAAGGGTGTCGGCTCCGCATCGCGTGCCTGAGTGAGAACATCGACCGGCAGCCCCAGCCCGTTCTCCAGCTCCATCTTCAGCCGGGCGCGTTCCAGAAGCGTCAGGCCCTGCGGGGTCTCGATCAACAGATCGACGTCGCTGCCTCTGGCCCGGTCGTCGAGCCGCGAACCAAAGAGATAGACAACGGCGTCCTCTCCCGAGAGACGTAATGCCGTGCCGAGGATGGTCGAAACCTGATCGGAGGTGAGTCGCATGGATGAGGTCGCTCGATAAACACGAATCCGGGCAAGACCCGCGCGCCCGGCTGTCGACAGCCTAACGCCTAACCAGCTCTCGCGCTACGGCGTCCGGGCGCACCCAGGCGGTCGTAGCCCGTTCGGTCGACAGCGGGAATAGGTGTCGGAGGACCGGCGAGTATCGCGAAGCCGACTCATCGCGGAAACTCATTCAGGATCGACGCGTCGGCCTTGATTGGGGTAATTGGAGGTAATGTCGGGATCCAGCAAGACAGACATCGCTCGGGTCGGCCGCGTACGTGGGGTGACGGCTAACCCGAACTGCAATGATGAATTCAGGAGACAGGATCATGTGGTGGCAAGACCATATCGGCGTTGATCGCGATATCTGTCATGGCTAGGTGTGTATCAAGGGCACCTGAATCATGGTGTCCGTGATTCTCGACGATCTGGCATCTGGTGAAACAGCCGAGCATATCCTCAAGCGCTACCCTTCGCTTTGCGAAGACGACATTCGAGCGGCACTGGGTTATGCATCGGAGATGGTGCGCGAACGGGTGGTCAGGCTCTCCGACAGCGAGACATGAGGTTCAAGACCGACGAAAACCGGCCCATCGGGATTGGCTGTTCTCAGGGCAGAGACGAATCAGCTTATGGCACCGCGTCCATATCGCGAGAAAAATACATCAGGAGATCCGGCTCCGCTCCACCGCTGTCGACTTCGAAAGCCGTCATCGCCGGCAGTGTATTTGCGAGGCGAAAGATGAGCTCACTCAACCGATCTGACGGTAGCTCGGCGCTACGCGAATCCATTGTGTCGAAGGCGTCTGGTGCGGCCATTAACAAACGACAGGTCCGGGCTCGGCATTCCAGCGATCGGATCTTTTCGGACATCTCGAGTGAATGAATGGCTGAGTCGATCTCCCCGAGTACGGCCCCCGACCATCGGTCATCGACAATTTCGTCGTGAAAGGCACCCTCAAGCGAGTTCTGAAGCTCAGTGCGAACCCGCAACTCCTCTTCGATCGCGGCTTCCTCGCCGAGATCGCTCTGCGACTCGGCGGTCTCGTGATCGCGGGGAGTGAGGAGCGAACGCTCGACATCCCGGCGGAGCAACGCCAGGGTGCGTTTGATCTCTGAAAGCTCACCGCGCAGCACGGAGACCTCTTGACTCAGCTCATGAATCGATTGCGCGGACGACACCGAAGCCGGGCTCGTTGCAGCAGGGGTGGCTCGGAGCGGGGCATCCGGCGCTTCGGCCTGATGGACCGGTTCCAGCGCCCGTTCCGTCCAGTCCGGCGCCATGACCGCGTAGGCGGCGAGCAAGAGCAATGCACCCGCGGCGAGCCATTGACCGATGCGGCGCACGTCGAATCCTCCGCCTGTCCTCTTTGAGACCGCTTTACAGCTCGTCCAAATCTAAGAGCGAGATGAGTGAGGATGCAGGCTGACAGATGGCAGCCGAGTGGTTCGTGATGGTTCCGTACACCGCAGAGAGCAACGGGGCGAACCAGGCGACGATGACGAACGCCAGTGAACACAGGATCATTTTCGATGGCATGCCACACCTCTAATCGGTGACGTTGAGGGTTTGAAGTCGGCCTGAATCGCTGACTACGGGTGTGCATCCGACACCGGAGCATGACTTGCGGCCCGGAGTCAGCCGACCTCGTTTCCTCCAAAATCATAGTCCATCGCGGCGCTCGGGGGTCGCACGAATGGACCTTGCAGCAGATCGGCGCCGGCGCGGCAGAGGCGTGCGATGCTCTCGGGGGCCTCGACGCCGGCGGCGATCACGATGGCTCCGCCTGCCTTGGCCCCCTGAACGAATGCGCTGAGCGAGGCCTGATCGAGCGATTCAGCCACACCGCGCGCCAACCGGACAAAGGTCGCCGGGACCTTCTCAAGAGCCTGCTGCGAGCGCGCACTCGGATCAAGACCGTTGAGGCAGACGCGGATGCCAAGTCGCCGCAGTCGGCCGACGCGATCAGTCATCAGGTCGGCTTCTGCAGCAACCTCTTCGACTTGAAACTGCAGCACCGGGCGCAGCCGGAACAGCTCGCGCCGGTTGATCTCATCGCGCATCTGATCCACCCAATCCTCACGCCCGACGCTCTCAAGCGACTGATGGATAAACAGCTGCACCGGCTGACCGTGGGCGTGGCGCGTCATCAGCGCATTCAGACCGGCCGACAACAGCCAGCGATCGATCCGCTCGGCGAGCCCGGCGCGCTGTGCTAAGGCCATGAACTCACTCGGGGGCAGCAGCTCGCCGTCCGCGCAGCTCAAGCGCGGAGAGACCTCGTAGCGGGCAACCGAAGACTGACTGATCGTGACCATGGGCTCGAACAGAAGCTGCAGTCGCTCCGCCAAAAGAGCCGCCAGCAGCGGCTCCGGGATCCCGCGATCCTCTGCAACGCGTTCGCGCCGATACACCAGTGGACAGCGATCGCCAGCCTCCAGCGCCGATCGCGCGGCCTTGCCCGCCCGTGATACCAGTGTAACGGCATCCCCGCCGCTGCTCGCGAGTGTGCACCAACCGACCCCGAGCCCCTGCTCGGGACAGCTGCTGTTGAGATGCTCGGTCAAGCTCGTGCAAGCCCGTTCAAGTGCCGCCGGGTCGTCCCTGCGCATCAGCATGGCCAACGCCCGCTCACCCACCCGGGCAGCCAGGTCCGAAGCGCCGGCCTGCTCCGCCAGCATGACCGCCAGACGCGTCAACGTTTCCTCGTCGCCGGCAAGCTCCAGAGACACCAGCGCTCGCCGATCCATATCGGCGCCTCCGCGACCGATCAACTGACCCAATCGCCCGAGTAGACGCCCCAGACTGGCCAGGCCGGTCATCGGATCGATGGCATCCCGAGCGCCCTCGCGGCGCGCACGCTCCCGCACCCGTCGTAAGCGCTGGGCGACAGCAGCGACGAGTTGATCGGGTGCCACCGGTTTGGCGAGAAAATCATCGCCGCCGACGCGCAGCGCGGCCATCTGCTGCTGCGTATCCAACTCGGCGGAGAGAAAGACAATCGGCAGATCGGCGAAACGATCCTGCGCGCGAATGATGCGGGTCAGCTCGATCCCTGTCGCGCCCGGCATGTGCAGGTCCATCAGCACCAGGTCCGGGACGAAGGATTCCAGGGCATCCAGCACGGCCAACGGATCGCCGACCCGTTCGGTCAGCATGCCGGCCGCTTCCAGAACACGCGCGGCAAAGAGCGCGGCCACCGGCTGATCATCCACGACCAGCACACGATTCTGAACTTCCCCATGGGTTGCGCTCTGGAATGGGCTATGGGCTTCGACCAGGTCCAGCAGGCGTTCGGCCAGCTCCTCGATCTCCATCGGGGTCTGCAGATAGGCTTTGGCGCCGGCCCGCATTGCGGCAAGACGAGGGCGGATGTCCTGACCGGCGACCAGACAGGCCAGGGGCATCGACTGACCCAGCTGCATCTGGATCTCCTCGGCGAGGGCGCCGAGCGTATCGGGATCCGCTAACGCCTCGGTGTCGACAAGAAGCAGGCCGCCGGGGGCGACCGCCAGGCGGCGCAACAGCCGGTCCCGGGTCGCGAAGGATTCGAGCGACACCCCACGCTCGAACAGAATCGGCCCGAGACTCGCGCTGAGCGCTGCGTTGTGAGTCAGAAAGTGAACGGCAGGGAGAGGAACGGCGGTGGCGGTCGTTTGATTCAAGGGCGTGGACTCCTCCGATGTGTGCCGCGATCTGCGGCGGAGGAATGGATTCAACCGCCCGGAGATCACCGACCGACAGGATAGAGAGAACACTTTAGGTGTTCAACCCGACACGCTCGGAAAAGCGCCCGGAAACGCGCCCGGAAACGCACTGGGATCAGCGCATGACGCTCGGGGCTCCGACCCCGACCACCTCCATCACCCCAGCCGCGAAGCTCGCACCGATACGCTTGGAGAAGGACTCGAAGAAATCACGCTTCTTGGTGTAGTCCACCAGCGTCTCCGCACCGATCACATCGCGCGCCACCGAGCTGGAGCTGCCCAGGCCATCGATAAGGCCCAGCTCGACCGCCTCCTGGCCGCTCCAGAAGAGTCCGCTGAAGATCTCGTCACCGCCTTTGAGACGCTCCCCGCGACCCTCCTTGACCTCGGAGATAAACTGATCGTGTAAATTATTCAAGACGGTTTGGATAAAGGCGCGCTGATCCGCGGGAAGCGGCGAGAACGGATCCAGAATGCCCTTGTTCGCACCGGCAGTGAGGAGACGTCGCTCGATCCCCAGCTCCTTGATCGCCTCGTCCAGACCGAAACTGCCGATGCGCACGCCGATGGAGCCGACCAGGCTGGCCTTGTCGGCATAGATCGAATCGGCGGCAACGGCGATGTAATAGCCGCCCGAGGCGCAGATGTCGGTCGCCACCGCGTAGACCGGCATCTCCTTGTCCTCGTCTTCTTTGTACTTTGCCTTCAGCCGCTTGATCTCGTCATTGATGTAGCCGGCCTGGACCGGGCTGCCGCCGGGACTGTTGATACGCAGGATGATGCCCTTGACCTTGTCGGCCTCGAACGCCTCGCGCAACGCCGTGATCACCAAATCGGCACTGGCATCGGCTTCGGGGGCGATCACACCTTTGACGTCGATCACGGCCGTGTGCTCTTCATTGGGCGAGAACCGGTCGATGATGTCCTGAGAAGAGGCTGCAATCAGCAGCCCGATCAGATAGACGAAGATCAGCGACTTAAACAGGATGCCCCAACGCCGGCCACGCCGCTGCTCGCGCAGATGCTCCAGTGCCAGCTTATTGATCAATGCCCGATCCCAGTCGGGCGAATCAGGTGACGGCATCTCATCAGGGCGCCGAGTCCAGAATTTCCAGTTCATCAGTTGCTCCGGGTTAATGTCATGTCGGGCTCATGGTGCGTGGTTGGGCGGACGACGCAGGGCGGTATCGGTTGCATCGAAGAGCGCACTGCAGGCCGAGGGGTACCGGTCTGTTCGAACCCCGCTGCCCGTTCGCCCTTCGCGATCAAGGCGTCGCCTGGTCGGTCAACCAGCCGGGCAGGTCCGCAATGTCGTCGAGACAATCGAGCGGGTCATGTCGCATCAACCGCTCGCGGGCATGCACGCCGTAGGAGACGGCGAGCGACTTGGTTCGGGCATTGTTGGCCATCTGCATGTCGTATTCGGTGTCGCCGATCATCAGGGTGGCCGAGGCCGCCGTGCCCAGCTCGTCCATCAGCTCGAGCAGCATCTGTGGATTGGGCTTGGACAGCGTCTCGTCGGCACAGCGGGTGGCGTGAAACAGCGCACCCAAACCCGTGTCGGTGAGCGCCCTGTCGAGCCCGATCCGCCCTTTACCGGTCGCGACCGCCAGGCGATAGCCCTGCGCGAGTAGCCATTCGAGTGTCGCCTGTGCCCCCGGAAAGAGCACCGAAGGCGTCGGATCGAGCTCCAGAAAATAACGCCGGTAGCCGATCACCAGCGCCTGGCAGGTCTGCGGGTCTGCTCCCGGCAGAAGACGCAGGATGGCCTCATCCAGACCCAGCCCGATCACGTCGCGCGCCGCCTCGCGCACCGGCGGCGGCACGCCGAGATCGGCAAAAGCTGCCTGCAGGCAGTTGACGATCCGCGCCTCGGAATCCATCAGGGTGCCGTCCCAGTCAAACACGATCAGATCAAAACTCACGCAACAGGCTCCAGTGCAGACAGAACATCCTCAAGATCTTCAGGGAGTGGCGATTCGACCTTGTAGGACGCAGGTGCCTCGTCCGGAGGCTCCCCTATAGATCCGCCCAACTGAAAGCTCAAGGCACAGGCATGCAAAAACAAGCGCGACAGGCCGAGTGCCTTCAGCTCGCGATTCGCCGCCTCGTCACCGTATTTGGGATCGCCCGCGAGGGGCGTCCCCAGATGCGCGGCATGGACGCGAATCTGATGCGTACGACCCGTAATCAGCTCGGCCTCGACCAGCGTGACCACGCCCGCACCGAAGGCCAGACGGCGCAGCACCCGAAACACCGTACGCGCGGTCTTGCCTTGCTCCGGATCGACCTGCACCAGACGCTCGCCGCCGCGCAGCACATTCTTTTTCAGAGGTGCATCCACGATCACCTTCAAGCGCTCCAGGTCACCGACGAGCAGGGCCAGGTAGCGCTTGTCCATCCCGCCTTCGCGGATCAGCTCGTGCAGCGCGCGGAGCGCACTGCGCCGCTTACTGATGATCAGACAGCCCGATGTGTCGCGATCCAGGCGATGGACCAACTCCAGCTCACGCCCCGGGCGCAGCTCGCGCATCGACTCGATCAGGCCGTAGCTCAGCCCGCTCCCGCCATGCACGGCAAGACCGGCGGGCTTGTCGATCACCAGCAGACGCTCGTCCTCGAAGAGCACCGCCCCGGCC
>JBGSKP010000436.1:0-3381 GCA_041741175.1 Thiocapsa sp.
TCGATCTCGCGCCCCAGTTGTAGCGGGGTGCTGCCGCGCTGCTCGGCCTCGGCGCGCAACCGTGCCGGGGCATCGCGCTGACCGATCACAGCAGGCCGGCCGGGACGAAAGATGCCGGCCTTCTCGTAGGCGATCTGATCCAGGCTCTCACCCAACCAGGCGGTGTGGTCCAGCCCGATCGAGGTGACGACGGCGACATCGGCGTCCCAGAGATTCACCGCGTCCAGCCGCCCACCCAACCCCACTTCGAGGATCGCGATATCGGGCTGAGCGCGCACAAACAGGTCGAGTGCCGCGAGCGTACCGAACTCGAAATAGGTCAGGACGGTGTCGCCTCTAGCCTGATCGACGCGCTCGAAGGCATCGCACAGGAGCGCATCCGATACCGACTCGGCGTCGAGCCGCACCCGCTCGTTATAGCGCAACAGATGCGGCGAACTATAGGCGGCGGCGCGATATCCGGCGGCGCGACAGATCGCCTCGCACATGGCAACACAGGACCCTTTGCCGTTGGTGCCGCCGACCGTGATGAGCGGAAACGGCAAGACGGCCGGACCCAGTCTCTTCCACACCGCAGCGACCCGCTGAAGACCCAGCACGATGCCCTGCGGATGGAGCTGCGCCTGCCAGCGCAGCCAGGCGTCGAGGTCATCAAATCGCATCGGTGGCGATCTAGAGTGGGACCACGGTCCGAACGTAACGCGCCCGGTGGGTGAGGATGGCCAGGAGATCGGCGATGCGCTCACGCAGGTCGCGCCGATCCATGATCATGTCCAGCGCGCCTTTTTCCATCAGAAACTCGCTGCGCTGAAATCCCTCGGGGAGTTTCTCGTGCACCGTCTGCTCGATCACGCGCGGCCCGGCGAATCCGATCAGTGCGTTGGGCTCGGCGATATTCAGATCACCGAGCATCGCCAGACTGGCCGAAACACCGCCCATGGTCGGATCCGTCATCACCGAGACGAAGGGCAGCGAATGCTCACGCAACCGCCCTAACGCCGCGCTGGTTTTCGCCATCTGCATCAAAGAGAACAGACTCTCCTGCATGCGGGCGCCACCGCTTGCCGAGAAACAGACGTAGGGCGAATCCTGCTCCAGCGCCGCCTCCACGCCGCGCACGAAACGCTCGCCGACGACCGAGCCCATGGAGCCGCCCATAAAACCAAACTCGAATGCTGCGGCGACGATCGGCTGACCCTTCAGATGCCCACGCATCACCAGCATTGCCTCCTTCTCGGACGACTGCTTCTGCGCCTGAGCGAGCCGGTCTTTGTATTTCTTCAGATCCTTGAACTTCAGCGGATCGAGCGACTCCAGATCCGCCCCAATCTCCTCGCGCTGCTCGGCATCGAGAAAGGTCTCGAGGCGACGCCGAGCGTTCATGCGACTGTGATGGCCGCATTTAGGGCAGACCTCGAGATTGCGCTCCAGCTCGGCGCGATACAGGATGGCATGACAGCCGGGACACTTGGCCCAGACGCCCTCAGGCACCGCGCGCTTCGTACTGGCCTCGGTCCGAATACGGCTCGGGATCAATTTATCGAACCAGCTGATGCTCTTATCCATGGCCTGTTTCAAGGTGGCGCCGCGATCACCCTTAAGGTCTTCTGCGGTTTTCCCGGATGCCGGGGAGGCAGCGGGCCGCGTGAGCGCCTGTTGGATCCGGCTTGGGGGCTTAGGAGACATGGGAATCCACCTCGTCGATGGCCTGACGTAAGCTGGTCAGAAACTCGGCGACGACGCCCGGAATGCGCTGCGGCGTCATGGCGTGCTGCTCGATCCGGCTCACGATGGCGCTGCCGACGATGACCGCATCGGCGACGGCGGCAACCAGCGCTGCGCTCTCGGGTGTATTGATACCGAATCCGACACCGACCGGCAGGTTGATCAGCGATTTGATCAATCCGACTTTCTCGGCCACGGCCGCCGTGTCCAGATTCGCCGCCCCGGTGACGCCTTTGATCGAGACATAATAGACAAACCCGGAGGCAACCTCGCCGATGCGCGCGATCCGCGCCTCGGTCGAGGTCGGCGCCAGCAGGTAGACCAGATCGATCCCCCGGGCTTTGAGTGTCTCGACCAGGCCATGACCCTCCTCCGGCGGCACATCCACGATCAGGGCGCCGTCCAGACCGACATCCTGCGCCGATTGCGCAAAGTCAGCGTAGCCCATCACCTCGATCGGGTTGAGATAACCCATCAGGATGACGGGGGTCTCGGCATCCTGAGTCCGGAACCGGCGCACCATCTCAAGCACGTCGTCCAGGGACACGCCTTGAGCCAGGGCGCGCTCTGTGGCCCGCTGGATGACCGGACCGTCGGCGATCGGATCGGAAAAGGGCACACCCAGTTCAATCAGATCCGCCCCCGCGTCGACCATGGCATGCATCAGCGGGACGGTGACCTCGGGCGCGGGATCACCCGCGGTCACGAACGGAATGAGCGCCGTGCGGCCACGACCGCGAAGCTGCTCGAAACGCGCGGCGATCCGGCTCATAGCACAAGTCCATCATGACTGGCGACCGTGTGCATATCCTTGTCCCCACGGCCCGAGAGATTGACGATGATGGTCTGGTCCCTGCGCATGGTCGGCGCGAGCTTTTTCACGTAGGCCAGAGCGTGACTGGACTCCAGCGCCGGGATGATGCCCTCGGTGCGGGTCAGATGATGGAATGCCTGCAAGGCTTCCTCGTCCGTGACCGAATCATATCTGGCACGCCCGCTGTCCTTCAGCCAGGCATGCTCAGGGCCGACACCCGGATAGTCGAGCCCGGCCGAGATCGAATGGGTCTCGATGATCTGACCGTGGTGATCTTCCATCAGGTAGGTGCGGTTGCCGTGGAGCACGCCGGGCCGACCCGCGCACAGCGGTGCGGCATGGCGTCCGGTCTGCAGACCATCGCCCGCGGCCTCCACCCCGTAGATGGCAACCGACTCATCGCCGATGAAGGGATAGAAAAGCCCGATGGCGTTGGAGCCGCCGCCGACGCAGGCAACCAGGGCGTCGGGCAGCCGTCCGCTACGCTCGAGCATCTGGGCGCGCGCCTCGCGTCCGATCACGGCCTGAAAATCACGCACCATCGCCGGATAGGGGTGCGGACCGGCGACGGTACCGATAATGTAAAAGGTATCGTCGACGT
Source organism: Thiocapsa sp. (assembly GCA_041741175.1). Taxonomy (GTDB): domain Bacteria; phylum Pseudomonadota; class Gammaproteobacteria; order Chromatiales; family Chromatiaceae; genus Thiocapsa. The sequence continues at coordinate 3,141 of JBGSKP010000436.1, forward strand.
TGGTGACCCAGTCGCGCATGGCCTCGTTGAGTGCATCCTTAAGGGTGCGCGAGCCGGAGGTGACCGAAACCACTCGCGCGCCGAGCAGACGCATACGATAGACGTTCGCCTCCTGGCGCGCGATATCTACCTCGCCCATATAGACAACACACTCCAGTCCGAGACGCGCCGCCACGGTGGCGCTGGCGACGCCGTGCTGACCGGCGCCGGTCTCGGCGATGATGCGGGTCTTGCCCATGCG
>JBGSKP010000437.1:0-4353 GCA_041741175.1 Thiocapsa sp.
CCCGGCGGTCGCGCAACGCCAGGGCGTCGAGGCGGCTCTGGTGCAGGCCGTTGTCGCCGCCGAATCCAATTACAACGCCCATGCCGTGTCGCCCGCCGGCGCTGTCGGGCTGATGCAGTTGATGCCACCGACCGCCGCGGACTATGGGGTCACCTCGGTCGACGACCTCTTTGATCCCAAGATCAATCTCAATACGGGCACCCGCCACCTCAAGCGTCTGCTGCAGAAATACAATAACGACTACGGTCGCGTCATCATGGCCTACAACGCCGGCGAGGGCGTGGTCGATCGCACCAACAGTCAGGTCACCTATCTGGAGACGCTCAATTACACCGAGGCGGTCATCACCTTTTACCGCGGCAACGGCGGGACCCAGCCCACACAAGCGGCGTTGACCCAGGTCCGCACGCTGCGCGGAACGCGCGACCTGCGCAGTGCGAGGCGTCTGATGAAAAAGTATCTCGACCCATCGCTGCTCTCGCTCAAGGTGAAGCCGACGCTCGATCTGCGTAGTCTGAATCCGGCGCTTCACGAGGTCGGCCCGGAGAGCAAACCCATGTTCGAGCTGGGCGCGCGCGATCGACCCTGAGCAGCGCGCCGCCGTGCCCCGTGCACCATGCCCGGCGTGTCGGCGCTTGGTGTGATGATCAGGATTCGATCCACAGTTCTTTCGGATCCGCGGCATTCAGGTGGCCGATGGCTAACTGTCCGATCCCTGTTTGCATTGCCCTGGCACGCCTTGCGGCTGCCCTGATCTGGCCCGTTTTGATCTTCAATCGCCTGGTGCGCCTGCGCAATCGCGTGCGCGGCCTGGATCGATACAGAACGTATGTGTGCAGATCATCGGTGGTTTCGAGACCTGGACGAAGGGCGCGGGATTCGACCTGCGCGACAAACGCGTTCTGGAGATCGGGCCGGGAGTCAACCTGGCCGGTTCGATCGGCCTGAAGGCGCTGGGGGCGGCAGAAGTGATCGCGTCCGATCGCTGGATTCCGCTCTGGCAGGACGAGTACAGCCCCTTATTCTGTCGCATCATGGCGCAGCGGGTGAGGGCGGAGCGGCCGCTCTGGGAGGCCGAGCCGTTCGAGCAGGCTGGGTTTCAAGTCAGCTACCAGATCAGCGAGGTCGCGACCGAACCCTACCTGGAGGATTTCCTCAGGCAGTTGCGTCGCAGCCGCAGCCGCTATCGCGACATGGACGAGAGGCTTCTCAAGGCGATTGGCGGATTCTTCGTCGTGCGCAAACCGGGGGCCTTATCCTGAATCCGGCGCGACCGGGCCCCGACGCGCCGATTCGGACCGTCAGGTTCAATCCATCAGGATGGTGCCGATCCGCTCGGGGAGCTGTCCGCCGCCTGGTGTCCAGCGCCTGTCGTGACGTCGTCCAGTGCAAGCAGGATCATACCGGGCTGGCCTTCGCCGGGCGTGATGTGGCGGGCGTTGAGCCTGATCGAGCGCGGTCCGATGTCCGGGAACTCTTGCTCGAGCGCAAAGTCGTCAACGCTGCCGCCGTGCCTCTGGATGTCCAGGAGCTGATTGCGTAGGGCGGGGATGTCCCAGCGACGGTTGCACAGCTCGAACAGGAGCCGATTTCGGGTATCGACTTCGCTCAGACGGAATTGGCGGTAGAAGGCGCGATTGGCCGAGACCACCCGCAGCTCCGCATCCAGAACGATCAAGGGCTCCCGTACCGCATCGACGATGGCCTCGGCGAAAGTGCGGGCTGCATGCACCGCATCCTCGATGCGCTTGCGCTCGGAGATATCGAAGAAGGTAATGACGGCGCCCTCAATGACGTTCTCTAGTGTGCGATAGGGTCCGATCCGCATCAGATACCAGGTCCCCTGCCGGGTCTGCACCTCGTGTTCGCGGGGCACCAACTCATTCAGGACCGCATGCAGGTCGTCCGTAAGATCGCTGTAGTTGACCAGGTTGGAGACGATGTCGCCGACCGGTCGACCGATGTCGCTCAGGATGAGTTTGATCAGCCGGGTCGCGGCGGGCGTAAAACGGGTGATCTGCAATTGATGGTCGACGAACAGGGTGGCGATTCCCGTTCCGGCGAGCAGATTGTTCATGTCGTTGTTGGCGCGCGACAGATCCGCGACCTTGGCCTGGAGCTCGGCGTTGACGGTAGCCAGCTCTTCGTTGACCGATTGCAGCTCCTCCTTGGAGGTTTCCAGTTCCTCGTTGGTGGACTGGATCTCCTCGTTGACCGATTGCATCTCCTCGTTCGTGGACTTCAGCTCCTCGTTGGAGGTCTCCATCTCCTCGAGCGTGGATTGCAGGTACTCCTCCTTGGCGCGCAGCTCAAGCTCAAGCTCGGCGATGCGTGCGCTCTGATCCCGTTCGGTCGCTTTCTTAATCGCCTCGGTGCCGGAGCCATCGTTGGTCCTCCCCTCTGCGGCCAGCGCAGCCGCTTCGATCACGACCAGGTAAAGGTCCGACAGCACAACCCCTTCGCTGAGCGTCTGCTGTGGGCGCACGGTCAGATCGACGCGGCTGAAATCACCGTTGGTCTTCACCCTGAGCCCGGCGCGGCGAACGGTCTCGTGTTGCGCAACGGCGCGCCGCAGCGCGGTTGTCAAATCGCGCCGCAACCCCTCGCGCGCCATGGCGAAGATATTCATCGCGGCATCGCCGGGTGCGGGCTCCAGGTATTGCCCGGTGCGACCGTAGATGTGCAGGATTTCGCCGCGGCCATTGACCAGGATCCCGGCCGGGGCATAGTGACGCAGTAGAGACTGCTCGGTCACGGCACGCAGGTCCAGCTTGCCCCTGAGCTGAGCCAGCGCGGCGGGCGGTTGACTGCTGGCGCCGACCCGCTGAAGCGCTGGGGTGATCCCGCCCAAGGTTGGGCTCGAAACAAAGGCGCCGCGTGGTCGCTCCTTACGGCTGTAGAGCTTCCATTTGCGGTTCAGTGGCGCGAACAGTGACGTTGATTCGCCGACGGTCTCCGAGTTGCCCAAAAAGAGAACGCCGTCGGGGTTCAGCGCGTAGTGAAAGAGCGTGATGAGTCGCTTTTGTAAGTTAGTATTGAGGTAAATCAGAAGGTTGCGGCAACTGACGAGATCCAGTTTGGAAAAGGGCGGATCCTGAATCAGATCCTGCTCGGAGAACACAAGCAGATCGCGCACCACCTTCTGGATGCGGTAGCCCCCTTGCGGATCTTCCGAGAAGAAACGTGCCAGCCGCGACGCCGAGACATCCGTCGCGATGCTTCCTGGATAAAGCCCGGCGCGGGCCTGCTCGATCGCGCGTGAATCGATATCGGTCGCGAAGACCTGCACCTTATAGTTCTGTTTCAGGGTTTCCAGGTGCTCCCGCAGCAGGATGGCGATCGAATAAGCCTCCTCCCCGGTCGAGCAGGCGCAGACCCAGACCCGCAGGGTCGCGCCCGCCGGCTTGCCGCGAAACAGGCGCGGAATGATCTCCTGCTCAAGCGCGGCGAAGGCTTCTGGATCGCGGAAAAAACTGGTGACGCCGATCAGCAGATCATCGAACAGTGCCTGGATCTCCGCCGACTCCTGCCGCAGGCATGTGACATAGTCGTCGAGTTGATCGATCCGACGCAGCGCCATGCGCCGCTTGATCCGCCGTATGACGGTGGTCTGTTTGTACTGAGAGAAATCGTGGCGTGTCTTATCGCGCAGCAGGATGCAGATCTTGGTCAGTGCATCCTTCGCCCGGGCAGCCGGGGCGAGGGCTTTGGGAATCTTACCAAAGGCATGTGCCACGTAGTCGATGAGGTGCGCCGGCATCTCTTCGGGCGGCAGGATGTAGTCCAGATGCCCGCTGGCGATGAGGCTGCGCGGCATCCCGTCAAAGGCCGCCGTTTTGGGTGTCTGGGCAATTGCCAGTCCACCTTCGCCCTTGATCGCCCGTGCGCCCTGGGTGCCGTCGCTGCCAGTGCCCGAGAGCACGACACAGATGGCACGCTCATGTTGATCGTGCGCCAGAGAGCGGAAGAAGAAATCGATCGGCAGGCGTAACCCGTGCGGCGCCGTCGGCTCCAGCAGGCGCAGCGCGCCGTTGTACAGCGCCAGGTCGTAGTTTGGCGGGATCACGTAGGCACAGTCCGGCTCGACCCGCATGCCGTCCTTGACCTCCTGAACGCGCATCCGCGTGAAGCGTTTGATCAGCTCGGTCAGGATGCTCTCGTGATCGGGCGCAAGATGCTGCACCAGCACGAATGCCATGCCGGTCTGGCTATCGCGCGGAATGGCCGAGAAGAACCCCTCGAATGCGGCCAACCCACCGGCGGAGGCACCGATCCCAACGACGGCCAGAGGCACCGGGGCGGGCCGATCGGGTGCCTGCCCGGCTGCATCTCGGGGCGCAGTGGCTGGCGGCG
>JBGSKP010000438.1:0-3817 GCA_041741175.1 Thiocapsa sp.
GGCGGCGCCGCGCGCCGATCGCGCAAAGAGCGCGGCCAGGGCGTGGACGCAGGGTCGGTCCGGGGGCGTGCCGCAGTCGCAGAGGCAGACCAGATTGCCGTCGCCGTCGTAACTCAGCTCGAGCGCGACGATCTCTTCACGTTCCTCGTCTTCGACGTCGGCACGCAAGTGGACACCGTCCAGCTGCAACTCGGCGACGCGGTTGTCTCTGTAATGGCGCAAGCCGTCGCGCACCCGATCGGCGGTGGCCAGGGCGTGGAGTTGATCGTGATCGAGGGTGAAGGGATCGAGGTCGTGCGTCTGGTCTGGGCCGGCGTGCATGGGGGCGGTGCTTCCCGGTTCTTGGTCGGTGGCCCATGTTAAACCGCGTCTGGCGGGTGATGCGCTGTTTTTGTGTTGTGGCACCGTCGGGTAAATGTGCCGGGGGTTGCAGTCTTTGCTGCGGCTATCTTTAAAGATAAAACAGGATCGTCAGATAGTGGCTGATGCTGCCCGCGAGCACGAAGAGGTGCCAAACGCCGTGCGACCAGGAAAAGCGGCTGTCGAGTGCGTAGAAGATGATGCCGAAGGTGTAGAAGAGCCCGCCGCCGACGAGCCCCCAAAAACCTGCCGGGGGTAGGCTTGCCACCAAGGGCTCAAGGGCGAGGACGATGAGCCAACCCATCGTGAAATAGATGATCATCGGCATGATCCGCCGCCCGCGATACGGGATGCTGTCGATCAGGATGCCGATCGCGGCAAGGGTCCAGATGGCGCCGAACATCCACCACCCCATCTTCCCCTCCAGCACCAGCAGGCTGAAGGGGGTGTAGGTGCCGGCGATCAGCAGGTAGATGGCATCATGGTCCAGGACCTTGAAGACCCGTTTTGCGCGGCCTCTTAGGCTGTGATACAGAGTCGAGACGAGGTAGAGCAGAAAGAGCGTGGTCCCGTAGACGCTAAAGCTGACGATGCGCAGTGCACCGCCTTGCATCCCGGCAAAGGTCACGAGCACGGCGACCCCGATCAGCGCGAGGGCCGCGCCGACCAGGTGCGAGATGCTGTTGAAGCGTTCGCCTGCGTACATCGGAGCCGGTTCGTCGCGCGATCAATTCCCGGCCATGCGTTGTTCGCCGACGAGCCAGGTGCGCAGCCGGTTCGAGTCGCCCACGGGCGTGAGCTTCCCGACCGCGTCCAGGAAGACGACGTAGAGTCGACGATCGCCGATCCGGGTCTGCATCACCAGGCAATGTCCGGCTTCGTTGATAAATCCTGTCTTGCTGATCTCCACATCCCAGGCCGGGTTTCTGACCAGCGAGTTGGTGTTGCGATACACCAGCGGGCTGTGATCGGCGAAGGGATAGACCGTCAGCTCGCCCCGTGAGGTCGCCTGGCGGATGAATGAGTACTCGGCGGCGGCCCGAACCAGCTTGACCAGATCCTCGGCGGTCGAGCGGTTGCGGTTGTCCAGTCCGGTGCTGTCGGCAAACCAGGTGTCGTGCATTCCGAGCGCCTGCGCCTTGCGGTTCATCGCCTCGACGAAGCTGGGTCTCCCGCCGGGTGTGGTTCGCGCGAGTGCGGCGGCGGCGCGATTGTCCGAGCCAATCAGAGCGACCATCATCATCTCGCGACGCGGCAGGGTCGCCTGGTCGATGCGCAGGCGGGAACGGCTGTGGCGGAGGGTGTCGCGATCCTGTTCCCTGATAGTGATGGGGGTCTCCAGTGAGACACCCGAATCCAACACCACGATGGTCGTCATCAGCTTGGTGATGGAGGCGATGGGCTTAACATCGTGGGTGTTTTTCCCATAGACGCGGTTGCCACGCTCATCGACGATCAGCGCACTGGCCGAATGGATCTCCGGGCTTGGGCTGCCGAGGCCGCTGGACGTCTTCGCTTGACTGGCCGAGCAGGCGTTGCCGCAGAAGAGCAGGCCAGCGGATAAAAAGGCCAGCGCAGTGGTTCTGCCGATGCCTGCGAGGGCGCTTGCCCGGAGCACGCGGTCAGCCGGTTCAGTACTCGGGTGGCGCGTCAACAACAGCGGCGATGGAGGCATGGCAAGGGCATCTCGGCGATAATGGAAACGGGGTGAGGTTGACAGTCGTGGTCGTCCGGGCGATCCCGGTCATGCTGGCGGCGCGGATTATTGCACAGGTGCGGACTGCAGCCGGTGCCGGTTTGATCGTGTGATGGGTCGGTTCAGGCCCGCTATTGGCGGGTCCTTGCTATCCTAATCGAAGGATCCCTTTGGTGTAACGTCGGTTTTAACCTGGATGCCGTTTACCGAATGAAGACACGCCGCTGGACAGACTGGTCGGATCGCTGGCACGGCTTGCGTGACGCGCTGCTTGAGCCGCGCGTGGACGACGAGCGTCTGAATGCCGCGCTGCGCGATGCCCGCGCGCGTCATCCGCTGCCCGTGATCTGGTTGATCGGCAAGACGCAGTCGGGCAAAACCTCCATCATTCGGGCCTTAACCGGAAGTCTGGATGCCGAGATCGGCAATGGATTTCAGCCCTGTACGGCGACGACGCGGCTCTATGATTTCCCGTCGGATGTGCCGCTGGTGCGCTTTCTCGATACGCGCGGTCTTGGTGAGGTCGCCTACGATCCGGTTGCGGATATTGCGTACTGCGAGTCGCAGGCGCACCTCCTTCTGGCAGTGATGAAGGCCACGGATATCCGCCAGGACGCCGTCTTCGAAGTCTTGCGTACGGTGCGCGCCCGCCATCCGCAATGGCCCCTGGTGATTGCCCAAACGGGACTCCACGATGCATACAGCCCGGACGGCGAGCATCCGTTGCCCTATCCGTTCGATCGGGATGATTGGGCGAGTGCTGTCCCCGCCGATCTTGCTCGTGCTCTGCGGGCCCAGCGCGACCGACTCGGCGCTCTGCCGGGTGAAATCCCGGGCGAGATCTCGATAAGGTGGGTTCCGATCGATCTGACCCTGCCCGAGGATGGGTTCGCGCCAACGGATTATGGTCTGGACGCGCTCTGGCGAGCGATTGACGGGGTCTCGGCGCTGCGTCTGCACGCCTTGCTGCACAGCGATGCGGGGGTTCGCGACGCCTATGCCCGATCCGCCCAGCCGCACATCCTCGGCTATGCGATCGCCGCCGCAGGCGTGGGCGCCCTTCCGATGGTGGATTTGGTCGGCGTACCCGCGATCCAGGCCAAGATGCTTCAGAGCCTGGCCGCGCTGTACGGGCAGGAGTGGGATCGCCGTGCCATCCTGGACTTCCTGGGGCTGCTCGGAAGCGGGATCGGTGTCGCCTATGCCGCGCGCAGCGCGGGCCGTGCACTGGTCAAGCTGATCCCGGTGTGGGGGCAGACGGTCGGTGCCGTGTGGGGCGCGACCGCGAGTGGCGCGACCACCTACGCGCTCGGTAAGGCCGCCGGCTTCCATTTTAATCGCCGTCGTCGCGGACTGCCGGCGGATGCCGAGGGGCTGCGCCGGGCCTACGCCGATGGGTTCAATCAAGGCGCAGCGCTGCTTGTCGACCTGAGCAAATCCGAGCGCCCATGACACATCTTTTCAGTCGCATCGATCGCCTGCGGTTGCTTGCGCTCCTGCTCTGGGCGGTTCCGGTCGCAGCCCTTCTGCCCCTGGGGCTGCTTTGGCTGTGGCAGATCGAGGCGATGCGCTATTGGCTGGTCGCGCTCCTGTTGTTCAGCGCAGCCGGATATGGCCTGCAATATTGGTTGACGCGGCACGAGCGCCAATGGCTTGTCGATGCCGAGACCGCGCCGAATCCGGACTGGCCGCCCGTGGCCGACGGTGCCTGGGCGCTGGTCGAGGGCATGGCCGCGGAGACCAGGCCGGAGGATTGGCCGA
>JBGSKP010000439.1:0-7162 GCA_041741175.1 Thiocapsa sp.
GCCGCCCCGCCGCAGCTTGGGCAGCGAAACCCGTCCGGCCAGCGCGTGCGCTCCAGCGCCGCCACGCACTGGGCCTCGGTACCGAACTGTTGGAAGTGCTCGAACAGCGACATCCCATGCTGGAACTGGATCCGATTCATGGCCATGACAGACTCTGTGGGGTGGTGGGCCTGGGAGCAGTCTGCGCCGGCCGGTGGCTCATTCCGTGAGCCCGGCGGAAGATTCTTTCTAATCAGGAGGTCTCATGCTTCAAGCCATTCGGGAACGTGCCCAAGGCTGGCTCGCCTGGGTTATCATCATACTGATCAGTATTCCATTCGCTCTCTGGGGCATTCAGTCTTATCTGGATGTGGGCGGAGAGGCCGTCGTTGCCAAAGTCAACGGTGTTGAGATCACCGATCGCGATCTGAGTCGGCGTGTTCAGCAGGCCCAAATGGAGCTGCGTGAACGGCTGGGCGAGGCATATGATCCGGCGCTCCTCGGGGAGGGTCGTCTGCGTGCGGAAGTGTTGGATGACATGATCCGTCAGACCTTGCTGCTGGAGGCGTCCAATCGCATCGGCATGCGGGTCTCCGACGAGGAAATTCGGCTGGAGATTTTAGCCGAGCCGGCCTTCCAGCGCGACGGTCGCTTCGACCGCGAGACCTACGAGCGTCTGCTCCAGCTCCAGGGCCTGTCGCCGGCCATGTTCGAGGGTCAATTGCGCCAGCAGTTGATCGCGGGGCAGTTGCAGCGCGCCGTCGTGGGCAGCGAGTTGGTGACGGCAGGCGAGCTTGGGGCGTATCAGCGTCTCTCCGGTCAAACACGCGATCTGGTCTATGCGCTGATTCAGGCCGCAGATTTCCGAAGCGACGATGCGCCGATCGACGACGAGCAGGTCCAAGCGTACTACACAGACAACGCCCCGCAATTTCAAAGCCCGGAAATGGTGAGGCTCGACTACCTGGTGCTCGATGTCGGTGAGCTGGCGCAGGGCGAGCAGGTTAGCGACGAGGAACTGCTGCGTATTTACGAGGACGACCGGGCGCGCTTTGGCCAACCGGAACAACGCAGCGTACGTCACCTGCTTCTGAGCGTTCCGCAGGATGCGGATGCTGCCGCTGCGGAGGGCGTGCTGGCCCGGATCCAGACGATCCGGCAACGCGTCCTGGATGGAGAAGCCTTTGCTGCGCTGGCCGAAGCCGAGTCGCAGGACCCCGGCAGTGCCGGTCAGGGCGGGTCACTCGGGACGATTGAGCCGGGACTGATGGATCCGGTCTTTGATCAGGTCGCGTTTGCGCTTCCGGTCGGGGAGCTCAGTGACCCTGTGCGCACCCGGTTCGGCTACCACCTGATCGAGGTCACGGAGATCCTTCCCGCGACTACCAAATCTTTCGACGACGTGAAAGAGGAGCTTCGCGCCGAGGTATCGAAACAGCGTGCCGAATCCCTGTTCTACGACATCGGCGAGCGTCTCGCCAATGCCGCCTACGAGTCTCCGGACAGTCTTGAGCCTGCTGCTGCCGAGCTTGGCTTGACGCTGCAGCACAGCGATTGGATCGGGCGCGAAGGCGCAGAGGGCATCCTTGCGCAGCCGCGGGTTCTCGGGGCCGCTTTCAGCGATGAGATCCTTGTCGGGCGTGTCAACAGCGACCTGATCGAGCCCGAGCGCGATGTGCTGCGTGCCGTAGTTCTGCGGGTTGCCGATCATCGGGTCGCAAGCACCCGGCCGCTTGAGGAGGTCCGGGACGAGATCCTTGAGGCATTGCGACTCGAGCGTGCGCGTGCCGCGGCCTTTCAGGCAGCCCAGGCTGCCGCCGAGCAACTCCGGGCCGGTGTGGACTGGGCCGAAGCATTGCCGGGTACGGTACCTGAAGCGCCCGGTGCAGTACGTCGAACTCTCCAGTCCGTGCCGGCGCCGGTGCGCGAGTCGGCATTCGCTCTGCCCGCGCCGCGCGACGGTGCTCCGAGTGTCGGGACCGCGCAATTCGATAATGGCGATGTCGCCGTCGTGTTGGTCAAACAGGTCAAGGACGGCGCCGTGACGCCGGCTGAAGAGGCGTCGCCCGCATCCGAGTCCGCCATGCTTGCCCAGCTGATCGGGCGCCATGCGTATGACGGCATGCTTGCCGACATGGCGTTACGGGCCAAGATCGAGCGCCAGCCGCTCAAGGTGACTACCGACTTCTAAGCCTGGGCGAATTCTAGGCTCGCGTCGCCGGGCGATGCTCCAGCGCGGCCCCATTGCTTTCGGCGATGGGGCTTCCTGCGTCTGCGTTCGATTAGCCGAGGCCGAGAATGTGATAGCCGGTATCGACGTACAGCACGTCTCCGGTAATTCCGCTTGCGAGGTCGGAGCAGAGAAAGGCGGCGGCGTTGCCGACTTCCTCGATGCTGACATTGCGCCGCAAGGGCGTGCGTTCCTCCACCGTCTTCAGCATGCCCCGGAAATCACTAATTCCTGCCGCAGCCAGAGTCCGGATGGGTCCGGCGGAGACGGCGTTCACGCGTGTGCCGTGCGGCCCGAGCGAGGCGGCAAGATAGCGCATGTTCGCCTCCAGGCTGGCCTTGGCGACTCCCATCACGTTGTAGTTCGGCACGGCCCGCACGGCGCCCAGATAGGTCATGGTCACGAGTGCCCCGTTGCGCCCTTCCATCATGCCCCGGCTGGCCTTAGCGAGTGCGGCGAAGCTGTAGGAGCTGATGTCGTGGGCGGTCGCGAAGCCTTCTCGGGTGACTGCATCGACGTAGTCGCCCTCAAGCTGCTCGCGCGGGGCGAACGCGACCGAATGGACAATCGCGTCAAGTCCGCCCCAGCGCGACCCGAGGGCCGTGAAGAGTGCATCGATGTCGCTGTCGCTGCCGACATCCAGCGGGAATGTCAGATCCGAACCGCACTCGGCGGCGATGTGTTCAACGCGGGCTTTCAGCTTGTCGTTCTGGTAGGTCAGGGCGATCTCGGCACCTTCGCGGTGCATGGCCTGGGCACAACCCCAGGCGATGGATCGATTGCTCGCGACCCCCGTAACGAGGATCTTTTTTCCGCTTAGGAATCCCATGGCTCTGTGTCTCTTTCGTTCAGTGGGCGGCGCCAGTTGGCGACCGGTTGGTTGGGATGCAGGATCGTGCCGGAGTGCGGCCACCCTCCTGTGGTCCGACACGATCGTGCGCAGATCGGAGTCAGCGTGGGCCGGGCGGGGGAGCGTTGGCTCGGCGGGTCGTCCGAAGGGGTTGATGGAATCGTGCCTCGTGCCCCAATCTGCCCCTCTAACAGTACAGAAACTCGGTTAGTGGTGAAAGGGTAAGGCGTGCGGTCAATCGACTCCTTCGGTATTTGGCGGACATCACGGTCGGGCGCTGTGCTCCTGTTGTCGGTGGCCGTGCTCTTTGGGGCGGCGATCTTGTCCGGCTGCGGCGAGGTGCCTTGGAACGATCCTTACCCCGAGACGGACGCCACCAGCAACACGGTTTACAGCTCGTTTGCCGAGCGGCCGAAGCACCTGGATCCGGCACGCTCCTACAGCGCCGACGAGTACGCCTTTCTCGCGCAGATTTACGAGCCGCCACTGCAGTATCACTTTTTGCTCAGGCCCTATCGGCTGGTTCCGCTGACCGCACTCGAGATCCCGCAGCCGAGCTATTTCGATGCCGAGGGCAAGCGGCTTCCCGACGATGCGACGGCCGAGTCGATCGCCCGCAGCGACTACCTGGTTCGAATTCAGCCGGGGATTCGGTACCAACCGCACCCCGCCTTGGCTCTGGACGAGGCCGGCCGCTATCGCTATCACGCGCTCGCCCCGGGCGACTTGGGCAGTGTCAATCGGCTTGCGGATTTCGCGCACAGCGGGACGCGTGAGCTGCGCGCCGCAGACTATGTTTATCAGATCAAGCGGCTGGCGGCCCCCTGGACACACTCGCCGATCGCCGGTGTGATGCAGAAGCACATCATCGGTTTCGAGGAATTCGCCCAAAGCCTGGCCGACAGGGACGACCCCGATCAACCGGGTCGGATTGAGCGACTACGTGGGACTGATCTTGCGGGCGTCGAGGAGCTCGACCCATACAGCTACCGGATCAGCCTCAAGGGCAAATATCCCCAGTTCGCCTATTGGCTGGCCATGCCCTTCTTCGCCCCCATGCCTTGGGAAGCCGACGTCTTTTTTGCTCAGCCGGGTCTGCGCGAGCGCAATATCATGCTCGACTGGTACCCGCTCGGGACGGGCCCGTTCATGCTTGGCGAAAACAATCCGAATCTGCGGATGGTGCTTGAACGCAACCCGCATTTCCGCGGCGAACCCTATCCGAGCGAAGGCATGCCGGAAGACGAGGCATCGGGGATCCTCGCCGACGCCGGTCGGCCGATGCCTTTTGTCGATCGCGCCCTGTATAGCCTGGAGAAGGAAAGCATCCCGCGCTGGAACAAGTTCCTACAAGGTTATTACGACAGCTCGGGGATCTCCTCCGATGCCTTCGATCAGGCAATTCAGGTCGACGCCGGGGGTGAGCCGGTCTTGACCGATTCGATGCGCGCGCGTGAGATCAACCTGCTGACATCGGTAGAGCCGTCGATCTCCTACATGGGATTTAATATGCTGGATCCCGTGATCGGTGGCGATTCGGAGCGCGCGCGTCTGTTGCGGCGGGCCATCGCGATTGCGGTGGACTTCGAGGAGTTCATCTCCATTTTCGCCAACGGGCGTGGTCTGGTCGCGCAAGGTCCGATTCCGCCGGGGATCTTCGGTTATCGCGAGGGCGAGGCGGGGATCAATCCGTTCGTTTACAAGTGGGTCGATAGGCGTCCCGTGCGGCGCGGACTCGACGAAGCGCGGGTGCTGATGGAGCAGGCGGGTTATCCGGGCGGTCGGGATCAGGCGACCGGCCGGGCGCTCAGCGTCAACTACGAGGCGGTCGCAACGGGTCCGGACGACCACGCCCGGTTGAACTGGATGCGTAAGCAATTCGCCAAGCTCGGCATCGAGCTGGTGATCCGCTCGACCGACTACAACCGTTTCCAGGAAAAGATCCGCAACGGCACCGGACAGATCTTCATGTGGGGCTGGAACGCCGATTATCCGGATCCGGAGAACTTCCTCTTCCTGCTCTATGGCCCGAACGGGAAGGTCGCACACCAGGGCGAGAACGCCGCGAACTATGCCAATCCGGAGTTCGACCGTCTCTTCAACGCGATGCGCTTCATGGACGACGGCCCGGAGCGTCAGGCCGTCATAGATCGCATGGTGGAGATCGCACGGATCGACGCGCCCTGGCTCTGGGGGTTCAACCCCAAGTCATTCAGCCTGCATCACCAGTGGATGGCCAACGCCAACCCGAATCAGATGGCGAACAACACCCTGAAATACCGGCGCATCGACCCGGAGCGACGTCGGGATCTGCGTCGCGCCTGGAATCCGCCGGTGCTCTGGCCACTCTGGGCGATCGGCGTGCTGGTGCTGCTCGTGGTGCTGCCGGCGATCTTGCTGGTGTGGCGGCGTGAGCGGAGTACGGCATTGTGAGCGCCTATATCATCCGTCGTCTGCTCTATGCCATCCCGATCCTGATCGGGGTGAACCTCATCACGTTCGTGCTGTTCTTCGTAGTCAACTCGCCGGAGGACATGGCCCGCATGCATCTGGGCGAGAAGCGGGTGACCGAGGAGGCGATCGCGTCCTGGAAGCAGGAGCACGGCTATGCCCGACCGCTGCTCTACAACCCGGAGGCGCCGGGGCTCGCGCGACTGACCGACACCATCTTCTTCGAGAAGTCGATCAAGTTATTTGTGTTCGATTTCGGCTCGTCCGACAACGGGCGTGATATCGGCTACGACATCGCGCAGCGGATGTGGCCGAGTCTGGCGATCGCGGTCCCGGTGCTTCTTGTCGGGCTCGCCTTCAACATCTCCTATGCACTCTTCATCGTCTTCTTCCGGGCGACCTATGTCGACTTCGCCAGCGTTGTCCTGTTGGTTGCCATGATGTCGATCTCCGGCCTTTTCTACATCATCGGCGGTCAGTTCCTGCTCAGCAAGCTGTTCCATCTGGTGCCAATCTCCGGATACGACACCGGTGTTGAAGCCTGGAAATTCCTCATCCTGCCGGTGATCGTCGGGATAATCGGCGGAATCGGTGCCGGCACCCGTTGGTATCGCACCCTGTTTCTGGAGGAGATCTCCAAAGATTATGTGCGCACCGCGCGCGCCAAGGGACTGAGTGAACGACGTGTTCTCTTCCGACATGTGCTGCAAAATGCCTTGATCCCCATCCTGACCGGGGTGGTGGTGGTCCTGCCGTTGCTCTTTATCGGCAGCCTTATCACCGAGTCCTTTTTCGGGATTCCGGGCCTTGGCAGCTATACGATCGATGCCATTAACAGCCAGGATTTTGCGATCGTACGATCCATGGTCTTCCTCGGCGCCGTGCTCTATATCCTTGGCCTGATCCTGACGGACATCTCCTACACGCTGGTCGATCCGCGGGTGAGGCTATCCTGATGCTGGAATCGGCAGTTGAATTCCGCGTTCGTCATGCCGCGCCTTGATCGCGATGCAGGGCGCGTTCGGTTGCTGCCCCGGCGGCGGTGTCGGGTGCGTTCAGCCGCCGAAGCCAGGCTGATGGGGGTGCACTGATGCCTGTGATCCCGGTTGTGCTCTGGACCGATGCGCTGGTGTTTGTGTTGTTGGGTTTGATCGGGACTTTTCTGGTCTATGCCGCGCGGCATGAGCACATGCGCGCACCCTGGCGTCGGGTCGTGCAGTCTCGGGTCGGTTTGGCGACCATCGTGGTGCTGGGCTTTTATGGCGTCGTTGGGTTGGTCGATACGCTGCATTTTCGCATCAAGCTCGATCAGCAACGCGAGACGAACGCGACCGTTCAGTACGCACCGGAGATCTTGAGTCTGCTGGACGTGGCGCTGAGCGGATTGCGCGAGCGACAGGAAAAGACCTATTCCGCGCCCTTCGCGACCCACCTCTTCGTAAAGGAGGCGATCGCACAACCGGATGGCAGCCTGGTGCGCGACTTCCCGCCTCTTGAGTACGGCGGGGCGCATCTGCGGGATCCCACCCGCGATCGCGGTTTCGATATCTTCTGGCGCGCGCTCTGGGGCGCGGTCCAGGGCTTGATGAGCTGGGCGCTCATCAGCGCCGGACTCATCTGGCTGGTTGCGCGCGCGAGCGGGCAGACGCCGG
>JBGSKP010000440.1:0-1745 GCA_041741175.1 Thiocapsa sp.
GCTGCTGGCGCTCGCTGGCGGCCTGCTGCTGGGCGAGCCGCTCGGCACGCTGGCGCTCGAAGGCCGAGTAGTTGCCGGCATAAAGGGTCAGATGCTGGCGCTCCAGATGCAGGACATGACTGGTCACGGCATCGAGAAAATCACGGTCGTGCGAGATCAGCACCAGGGTGCCGGGATAGGACTTCAGCCAACCCTCCAACCAGATGACGGCATCCAGATCCAGATGATTGGTCGGCTCGTCGAGCAGCAGCAGATCGGAGCGGCACATGAGTGTGCGGGCCAGGGCGAGACGCATCCGCCAACCGCCCGAATAGCTGTTGACGGGGCGCCGCTCGTCGCCCGGAGCAAATCCGAGCCCATGCAGGAGACGTGCAGCGCGGCTTTCCGCACCGTAGGCGTCGATCGCCTCCAGGCGCCCCAACAGCTCGCCCTGATGCAGACCATCGCCCGCGGCTTCGGCTTGCCTGAGCTGTGCCTGAATCCGGCGCAGCTCGGCATCGCCGTCGAGCACGAAATCGATCGCGGGGCAGTCGCTGTCCGGCGTGTGCTGGGCGACATGGGCAACCTCCCAGCCGGCCGGAATCGTCGCCTCGCCCGCGTCGGCATGCAGGTCACCGAGCAGCAGGGCGAAGAGGCTGGACTTGCCGCAGCCGTTGTAACCGACCAGTCCGACCTTCTGACCCGGATAGACGGTGACATCGGCGCCCTCGATCAGAAGATGCGGGCCGCGGCGAAGACTGAGAGAGTGAAGCTGAAGCATGGGTGGGATTCTGTCTCGCTACCGGGTCCGGCGTTGCAAAAAAACAGTGGGGGCTGCGTTGACTCAACAATGACTCGACGACAGACAGGCCCTGAAAAACTGACACCGCGTCGACTCAGACGCCCGCTGATGCAGTCCACGCCGATCCAGCGCAGCAAGGGCGGTTGTCTCGCGCGCAGCGGTGTCATGTCGGCGACTGATTACCGCGGTCCAGGCGACGATAACCGATCGCCTCGCCGAGATGTCGCTGCTCGATGCGCGGCAGGCCGTCGAGATCCGCAATCGTCCGGGCCACCTTGAGAATCCGATGATAAGCCCGCGCCGAGAGGGCGAGACGATCGAGCGCCTGCTGGATCATCTGCTGGCCGGCCGGCTCAAGCGCACAGTCGCGCTCGATCTCGGCCGGATCCAGGACGTGGTTCGCCTTACCGGCGCGTGCGATCTGCAGATCCCGCGCGACATTGACGCGACGCCGAACAACCGCCGTGGTTTCCCGCGCTGCGGACCCGAGCTCGGTCAACCGCGACAGATCCAGACGCGGCACCTCCACATGCATATCGATGCGATCGAGCAGCGGCCCGGAGATGCGCCCGCGATAACGCCCGATTTGATCCAGACTGCAGCGGCAGCGTCCGCTGTGGTCCCCGAGATAGCCGCAGGGACAGGGGTTCATCGCCGCTACGAGTTGGAAGCGGGCCGGGAAGCGCGCCTGTCGCGCCGCTCTGGAGATGTCGATATGACCTGATTCCAATGGCTCGCGCAGCACCTCCAGCACTTTCCGGTCGAACTCCGGCAACTCATCCAGAAACAACACGCCCTGATGGGCGAGCGAAATCTCGCCCGGACGCGGGTTGCTGCCCCCGCCCACCAGGGCCACACCGGACGCCGTATGGTGCGGGGCGCGGAAGGGACGCTCGCGCCAACGCGCCGGATCGAACAGATCGCGATCGCTCACCGAACGGATCGCCGCGGCCTCCAGCGCCTC
>JBGSKP010000441.1:0-8719 GCA_041741175.1 Thiocapsa sp.
GCGATGCGGCCGTGATCGACGCCGGGCAGTCCATGCAGCTGCGCGGCTACGCACCCGCCAGCCTCTTGCTCAGCAGCCGTTTCGAGCTGCTCCATGTCTTCGGTGAGGTCGGCGACTATCTGCGCATCGCCGAGGGTAACGCCACGCTGGAGATTGCCAAGCTACTCGCGGCACCGCTCGCTCCGGTGGCCCAGGCGCTGCTTCACAAAGGCGCCCGGAGCGGGGCGCCGCTGCGCTCGGATATCCTGAGCTTGGATCTGCCCAACGGCGTCTCCCGCCGGCTGCGGCTGGTGGTCCGCCCCTTGGCGGTCATCCAGGGTGAATCGCATCTGATGCTCTCGTTCGAGCCGGAACCGGAGCGTTCCGAGCCCGAGACCATCGAGGGGATCGCCGCACCGTCAGGCATGGAGACGATCAACCTCGATCGCGAGACGATCAAGCGCGTGGAGACATTGGAGCGCGAGCTTAACGCCACGCGCGAAAGTCTCCAGGCGACGATCGAGGAGTTGGAGACGGCGAACGAGGAGCTTCAGGCTACCAACGAGGAGCTGATGGCCTCCAACGAGGAGTTGCAGAGCTCCAACGAGGAGCTTCAATCCGTCAACGAGGAGCTCTACACGGTCAACGCCGAGAATCAGGAGAAGATCGAGATTCTCAATCGCCTCAACGCCGACCTCGACAGCATGGCAAAGGCCGCAGCCATTGCCACCGTCTTTGTCGACTCGGAGCTGCGCCTGACCCGTTTCACGCCCGAGGCGACCAGCCTCTTCAAGGTGCGCAACGGCGACCTGGGCCGGCCGATCGACGATTTCGCCAACCTCCTGCAGTATCCGACGTTCATCGAAGAGCTGCATCGCACGGTCAACAGCGGCGAAATGCTGCAACGCGAGATCCATGCCGCCAACGGTCGCGTTTATCTTGCACGGGTCCTGCCTTATGCGGTGCGCCCCGGCGATGCGCGCGGCGCGGTGGCGACCTTTGTCGACATCACGACGCTCTACGATGTGGAGCGTATGCAGGCCGTGCTGGACTCACTCCCGGAACATGTAGCCGTGCTCGATGCGAACGGCATCATCACCCTGGTGAATCGCGCCTGGCGCGAGTTCGCGATGGCAAACGGCGATGCGGAGATGACGTTCTCCGGGATCGGAGCCAACTATCTCTCGGTGTGCGATCTCGAATCGGGCAGCGGAAGCCCCGGGGCGCGCACGGCGCTGGACGGCATCCGTGCGGTGCTGGAGGGACGCAGTCAGTCGTTCGCGATGGAGTATCCCTGTCATTCCCCGCAGGAGCGGCGCTGGTTCGCCATGCATGTAGCGCCGATCAGGCACCCCGGCGGCGGGGTGATCGTCAGCCATATCAATGTCAGTCAGTGGTCCGACACCGGTGTCGACGATTAACGACGGGGTGATGGGGCGCGACCCTTTTGATGGCCCTACCGTGAACCTGTTCGAGATCTCGGACGACGAGCTGCGTGCGCGTGCGCTTCTCGCCCTGCGACAGGGACATTTCGACCTCGCGGAGAAGCTGCTTGCCGGTAAGGATGTCGACCAGGCCGCACTGGTCGAGAGTCTGCGGATTTACCAGGCCGAGCTCGAGATCCAAAACGAGGAGTTGCAGCGCAGCTACCATCAAACCCAGGTCGCGCTGACTCGGTTCATGACCTTTTTCAATACCTTGCCGATGGCGGAACTGGTCATCGACGGTCAGGGACTGGTGAAGGAGGCCAACGACGAGGCACGGCGCCTGTTCGGGCTGCGTGATACCGGTTACCACCAATACTTCTTCGTGCGGCTGATTGCCGAATCCGACCGCGGCACGGTCATCCATGCGCTCGCCAGTCTGCGCCGGGATGCCCCCATGGATCTGTGCGAGTTGAGATTCCGGACCAAAGGCGACGAGGTCTTTATCGGCGATCTGCACATGGCGGCATTACCGGTCGAGGAGGATGGCGGACGTCGCGTCCTCTGCGCCGTGGTCGACCGAACGGAGGCCAGCCAACAACGCGAGGCATTGCGCGAGAGCCGCGAGCGCTATCGAATCATCGCCGAGTTCAGTTCGGACTGGGAATATTGGATCGGACCCGACGCGCGCTATCGCTATGTCTCCCCGGCCTGTATGCGCCTCACCGGGTATCCTGCCGAGGCATTCGTGAGCGATCCGAACCTGTTCTCACGCCTGATTCATGCGGACGAACGACCTCTTTGGGAGCACCACCTGCAGTCACATCTGTCCAGCGAGTCAGCCGGCACCGTGCCGATCGAAATGCGTATCCGCCACATCGACGGCCAGATGTATTGGTTGGAGCATTCCTGCACGCCGGTCTTCGGCGAGTCGGGCAGTTACCTGGGACGCCGGGGGGTTAATCGCGACATCACCGAGCTTAAACGCTCACGCGAGCAGCTTCATTTTCTCGCGCACCATGACGCACTGACCGGGCTGCCGAACCGCAGTCTGTTTCGGGAGCGTCTGGAGTACTCGATCCAGCGCGCCGCCCGACGCAACGTGAAGATCGCGATCCTGTTTCTGGACCTGGACCGGTTCAAGATCGTGAACGACACGCTGGGGCACCCGATCGGCGATCTGTTGCTCAAACAGGTGGCGAGCCGGTTAAGTCAGGGCGTGCGCGAGAGCGACACCGTCGCACGCCTTGGGGGCGATGAATTTGTCGTCATCTTCGAGGAGGTCTCGGTACCCAACGACGCGGCGGCTCTGGCGCGTCGCCTGCTCGATGGTTTCATCCGGCCATGCGATGTCGAGGGACGCGAATTATTTTTGAGCCTCAGTATCGGCATCAGCATCTACCCGCTCGATGGCCTGGACACGGACACCCTGATCCGCCATGCCGATATCGCGATGTACCGTGCTAAGGCGGCCGGCCGCAGCGGCTTCAGCTTCTTCGAGCCGGCGATGTCGGAGGGCGCTGCCGAACGCCTGCGATTGGAGCAGGAGCTGCGCATGGCGCTGGCGCGCGATGAGCTGCTCCTTGAATATCAGCCCCAAGTGGATCTGCGCACGGCCGACCTGCGTGGCGTGGAGGTGCTGTGTCGGTGGCGTCACCCCAGACTCGGTCTTCTGGCGCCCGACGAGTTCCTGCCGTTGGCCGAAGACATCGGGTTGATCGACCAATTGGATGCCTGGGTTCTGGAGCACGCGTGCGCGCAGTTGTCTGCCTGGGACAGGGACGGTTTTTCGGTACCGCGGCTTGCCGTGAATGTCTCGGTGCGCCAGATCCAGAAACCCGATGTTCTGGAGCAGATGCAGTGGATCCTGTCGCGGACCGGCGTGGATCCGCGGCGCCTTGAACTGGAGTTGATCGAATCGTTCATCATGGAGCGCACGCCGGCCACGGTCGCCAATCTGGAACAGCTCTCCCAACTTGGCATCGGACTGGCGGTGGACGATTTCGGCACCGGCTGCTCGTCTCTCATCTGCATCAAGCGTCTACCGATCCGGCGACTGAAGATCGATCGGTCCTTCGTCGACCGGTCCGTGACCAGTGTCGACGACGCCGCCGTCGTGAGTGCAGTGATCGGTCTGGCTAAGAGCCTGGGACTAGCCGTGCTTGCCGAGGGCGTGGAAACACGCGAGCAGGTCGAGCTGCTCCTGCGTGAAGGCTGCGAGGAGGCCCAGGGATATCTTTTCGACAAAGCGATCGGGCCGGCGCAGTTTGCAGCGCGTTATGGCTCGCGCGGCGCGTAAGAGGGGCAGAATGCTTGTTGCACTCCGCCGGCGAACCGTAGCCGCCCCGGGGCCGCCTGAACGTGGATGAGCCGGCTTAGCTAAACGAATCGTCATATCCCGAAGAGAGTTCAACGATTACCCTATGCCGATCTCGGCATGCTCGGCATGGCCGCACTCAAGAACCACAACCGCGATAACCAAGAGGAATGAGTATGATGAATCCGCAAGGCTCGAGAATCGAGGGTCGGCCGCTTGAAGCGCGTCGCTTTGGGCCGTCGCTGCTCTCGGCACTCGTCTTGGCAGCTCTGCTGCCGCTGTCGGCGGCCAACGCCGACACGGACGGTTACTACATCGAAACGATCAATCGCACCTCGGAGGTTGCGGGAGAGTCGGCGACTGAAGAGCTGACCAAAACCTATGTCGCCTACGACAAGATGGCGGTGATCAACGAGGGGCCGGACGCGACCAACATGATCATGGATCCGGGCGCCGGGACCATCGTCTTCGTCAACCATGCTGAAAAGGAATATCTCCCGATCGACATCAACGCGGTGCTGCAGAGCATGTCCGGTCCGGCCGGCGAGCAGATGCGCGCGATGATGGGCAACATGACCGTTAAGGTCGAGGCAACGGACGAGACCAAACAGATCGGCGACTGGAACACCAGGCTGTATCGCGTGAGCAAGAGCGGCATGGTCGGAGTTGAGCAGGAGGTCTGGGCGGCGGAAGACGTCGACCTCGATGTGACCCGCTACACCGACATGATGAGCATGTCGGGTCCGGCCGGTCTCCTGGCGAGTTCGCCCGAGGGCGCCGCTCAACGTGATGAGATGAGCAAGATCAAGGGCTATCCGATCTTGACCAAAACGAAGATGGAGATGATGGGCACAACGATGGAGACCGAGACCGAGGTGAAGCTCATCCGTAAGGAGCCGGTGTCGGAAGACATCTTCAAGGTTCCGGAAGACTATGGCGTGCGGGAGATGCAGATGGAGCCCCCACCTCCGGGCAGCGCACACCCGTAAGACATCGGAGCGAATTCAGCCCGCGCATGGCGATGGCGGGCCGTATTGCATCTTTCGTTCTTTTAACGTCGCATGGCGTCCTTCGCGATCGCCGGGCCAGGCCCTGCAACAAACAGGGCCTGGATGCCCGCGCTGCGGTTTAGTTGGTCAAGGCCCGCTCGCGCTCTTCGAGCTGCTCGAAGAGCTCCAGAACCCAGATCACGCGATTGCCGATTCCCGGCGCCGGCACTGCCGTGGCATCGTCCTGCGCGCGATGACTCGAATAGGCCACAGCATCGACCAGAAAACGGGTCTCTTCCAGCGGCGGTGCCGTGACATAGCGGGGCGAGAGCACCGCCGTGCCAAGGATCGGCGCCAGAAGCTGGACCTTACGGGTACTCGGTACAACAGCGCGGCGAGAGACCGAATCAAGACCCTGACGCTCCACCTGTCGGCCGATCTCGGCATAGAGGTAACGGGCCGCATTGATACCGGCACGGCAACCCATGGGCAACCCGGCGATCCCCGCATCCGAACGCATGTAGAGTGTGTCGGCGGCGCGCAGAAGTCGCTCGATCACGCTTGCCAGCGCGTCATTGAAAACCGGGTTTGCGAGCCAGGCATCGGGGTCGATATCAACCTCGCGCATCCAGGACATCGGCAGATATAAACGGCCGTTACGGGCGTCTTCTCCGACATCGCGGGCGATGTTGGTCAACTGCATGGCGACACCCAGATCACAGGCGCGCGCAACCAATTGCGTGCTGCGCGCACCCATGAGGGCCGCCATCATGGCGCCGACGGTGCCGGCAACCCGCGCCGAGTAGTCGTAGACGCCGGAGAGATCCTCGAAACGTCGACCCTGGGCGTCCCACTCGAAGCCTTCCAGCAACGCTTCCAGCAGCGCTTTGGGGATCATGAACCGCTCGACCACGTCGGCCAGCGCGCGATCGGTATAGGCATCGATCGGGCAGCCATCGTAGACCCGGTCTAAGCGATCACGCAGTTCCGCGAGCGCACGATCCTGCGCACCAGGCACATCCGCAGCGCAGTCGATCGCGTCGTCGGCGATACGACAGAAGGCGTAGAGCGCAATGGCCGGGTCGCGGATGCGCTGCGGCAACAGGAAGGAGGCTGCATAGAAGGACCGTGATCCGGTCCGCAACAGTTGGCGGCAGGCGGCGATATCCGCCACGCTCGCGTGATAGGTCTTACTCATAGGTTGAGGCATCGGGTACCACCGTATCGAGGACACGGGCCGACGACAGGACACCGGGCACACCTGCACCCGGATGCGTCCCCGCACCGACCAAGTAAAGGCCATTCACCTCTTCGCTCGCGTTGTGCGGTCTGAACCAGGCACTTTGCAAGAGGATGGGTTCAAGGCTGAACCCGGCCCCGTGGTAGGACAGAAGCCTGTCCTGGAAATCCTGCGGTGTCGTCACGAGCGAGGTGACGATCTCCTCTTCCAGCCCCGGCAGGACGGTCTCACTCAAGTAACGGGCGATTCTGGCGCGGTAGGGTTCGGCCTGCGTCGCCCAATCCGTGTCGCCTTCCAGGTGCGGGACCGGGGCCAGCACGTAGAAGGTATCGCAACCCTCCGGTGCGAGTGCCGGATCAGTCGCCGTCGGGCGATGCAGATAAAGACTGAAGTCTTCGGCCAGTCGCTTGTTGTTGAAGATGTCGTTCAGGAGGCCCTTATAACGCGGGCCAAGCAGAATCGTGTGATGCGCCACATCCGGATACTGGCATTTGGTCCCGAAATACCAGACGAACAGGCCATTGGAGTACTGGGCGCGATCGATTTTCGCGTCGGTCCAATGGCTGCGATGCGCTGCCGGCAACAGGTAACGATAGGTCCAGGCCGCGTCTGCATTGGAGACGACCACCGGAGCGGCAAACTCTTCGCCGGACGTCAGCCGCACGCCCGTCGCCGCACCGTCCTTCACCAGGATCTGCTCGACCTCTGCGCGGTAGCGGATCGTCCCGCCTTGACCCTCGATCAGATTGACCATGCCGTTGACCAGCTTGCCGGTTCCACCGATCGCCGAGTGCACGCCCCATTTGCGCTCCAGAAAGGAGATGAGTGTGTAGATCGAGGTGACCGAGAAGGGATTGCCACCGATCAACAGCGGGTGGAAGGACAACACCTGGCGGATGTACGGATCTTTGATGTATTTGGAGACCATCGCATAGACGCTGCGATAGCTGCCGAGCTTGACCATCTCCGGGACGATCTTGAGCATATCGGTCCAGGAGTTGAACGGCACGTGGCCGAGCTGCTCGAAGCCGATCTTGAAGATCGCCTCGCTGTGCGCCATGAAGCGATCGTAGCCGGCGACATCCCGCGGGGAGATCTTCGCGATCTGCGCCTTCACCGCATCGGCGTCGCCGTTGTAGTTGAAGACCTTCCCGTCATGGAAACGGATCCGGTAGAAGGGATCCATCAGCTTGATCTCCACCTCGTCGGCAAAGGTCCGCCCGCACAGTCCCCAGAGCTCGTCGAGCAGGAAGGGCGCGGTGATGATGGTGGGGCCGGCATCGAAGGTGAAACCATCGATCTTGTGGACGTAGGCACGTCCACCCGGAGCATCCAGACGCTCGAGCACGGTGACTTGATAGCCGCGCGCGCCGAGCCGAATCGCGGCTGCAAGCCCGCCGAAACCGCTGCCGATGACGACCGCAGGCGGTTTAGCGCGTCCGGATGTCTGCTTTGAAGCCTGTGGCGCCGCGAGTGTCAAGTCTGCATTACCTTGTGGTCTGTCAATGTTAGTTGACATTATAGCAGGATCGACGGTTTGTCAGCCCCTGCTGGATCAAATCAAGGGCAAACTCTTTCGTCGGCGTCGTCCAGGGTGATGGCCGGCTCGATTGGTATCAGCGCACACCGAGACGGTCCGCCAGTGCGATGATCAGCTCGGCCATATCCGCCGGACGCTCCTCGTGGGCCAGGTGCCCAAGACCCGCCAGCTGGATGACCTCGGCGCTCGGCAGTTGCTCGCGTACCCGGCGCGCCTCCGAAGGCGCCACCGTCATGTCCTGCTCCCCCACGATCAGAAAGAGCGGCGGCTCAAGGCGGCCTAGATCCGGCGCAAGCGCGGCCAGATCCCAGTTGGCCATCATGGCGAGGCTGGCGCGCACATGCGAAGGATGTCGAATGAGCCGTTGATACAGTTCGACGCCGGCCGGCTCCAGGGTCGAGCCCGTGCCGCTGACGAGACGCTCGACCACCCGCCGGTCGGCGGCCCGCCGGGCAAACAGGCGTGCGACCAGAACATTGGCAGCCATCAGCTTGGCGGCCGGGGAAAACAGATGCGCCGGAAGTCCCCGCCAGGGCATGAGCGCACCGTTGAGACTGATCAGGCCACGCGGTTGGATCGAGCTGTCCAGTGACATGCGGATCAGAATCGCCGCGCCGGCCGAGTGCCCGATCACCAGGTCGGGCGTGCAAGCCATCTCGCTCAGCAGACCATGAACAGCCGTCGCCATGCCGGGTAAGGACATGCGCTTGGACGGCAAGGCACTCGTGAAGCCGTGACCAGGCAGATCGGGCGCAATAACGGTGAAGTGCTTGGCGAGCGCCGGGGCGAGGGCGCGCCAGGAATGGGTGGCGGCGCCCGTACCATGGAGCATGAGCAGGGTCGGTCCGGTGCCCATGTGCTGGACGTGCCAACGTAGACCGGCGGCATCGACGAAGCGACTGGCCGCACGGTTCGGCCAGTCACGACCATCGATCTCCCAGATCGGCGCGTCAGCCATGATTCAGGGGCGCCTTCAGGGGTTCAGCCCGCCGCACGCACGGCATGCGACAGCGAGGTTGCATCCGCATGCGGCAGGGGCAAATAGCGCGCACCCATTTCAGTGGCCAGATCGCGACCCTGCTGTTGTGGACGCGGCGAGGTGTCGATCACCAGCGAGGTGATCTCGACCGAGCGCACCAGGCGGGCGGCGGAGAGCGCGTCGTCGTTGGCCCGCGCACGCCCACCGGTACCATCCCGCGCGACGTTGGCGCGACCGTCGGTCATGACGAT
>JBGSKP010000442.1:0-3383 GCA_041741175.1 Thiocapsa sp.
CGATGCCGACGCCCAGCACGAGTCCGCCAGGCACGCATCTGCACAAAACCGATCCAGTGAACCGATCGACCGCCCCATCCGCCGGCCGGTCCGGCGACCCGTCTGGATGCTCAGCGGTCTCGTGCAATCCGGAAGCCCAGCATGTCCAGACGCGTCTCCGGAGCGAAGCGCGCGCGGACATAGGCGCGCATGGATGAGGAGGGTTTGTTGAAGGCGCCCCCGCGGGCAACCCGCGACGTGCAGGCGCCGTCGATGCGTGCGCTGCCGTCCTGCGGCGCATCCCGGTAACCGGGCTCATAGCAGTCGGCCACCCACTCCATGACATTGCCTGCCATGTCGTAGAGGCCAAACGTGCTCGGGCCAAAGCTGCCGACCGGCGCCGGCGAGCGATTGTCCCAGGTGCTACCGCAGTCGAAACAGACGGCACGGTTCGGCTCCAGACCAAAGCCCCACCAGTACGAGCCCCGACCGCCGGCGCGTGCCGCATACTCCCACTCGGCCTCGCTCGGCAGACGGTAAGCCAGTCCGGTATCGCGCGATAACCAGGTCGCATAGGCGCGGGCGTCGTCCCAGCTCACCCCGACGACGGGCTGCCTGCCGCGCCCCCATCCGAAGTCTTTTGGCAGGGGACGCCCGGTGGCCCGGGCGAACCTGTCATAGTCTTCAAAGGTCACTTCGTAGGCGCCGATAAAAAAGGGCGCGATCTCGACGTCACGCGCCGGACCGAAATCACTAACCGTCGTGAGGTTGTGCCCCATTCGGAAACCGCCGGCGGGAAGCGCCGAGAGTGCCGGACCAAGCGCGCCGCTTCGCAGACGATCACGTTGAACGGGCGGCAGCACCTGCGGGGCGGGCGCGCCGGTAGGTACCGGTGTCGCCGACTCACCGGAGGCAGCATCCGGCGCGGGGGCAGGCTCGCCGGCCACTGGCGGGAGCGCCAGCCCAGTCGGGCCTTCGATATGGCTCCAGAATACGACAGCCATGACCATGAGCGTCAAGACACCAACCAGCGACCAGATCGTAAAACGCAGCGGGCGGCGTCGCCTGCGGGATGACGCCGACGACTCATGCAGCAAGGCCGGCGGAAACGGCGCGGGCGGGTACACCGGTGCCTGAGACTGCAGATCAAGCAGGGTCTGCCGTAACCGATCGACCTCTTCCTGTGCGACCTTGAGTGAGATATCGCGGCGCTCCACTTCCTTGCGCAGTCCGTCGAAAGCCAGGTGCTGATCTTCCAGAGCGTCTTCCAGGCGACGGCATTCCGCGGTGATGGAGTCTAGCGCCCGCTCCTTTGTCCCCAGGGTCCGCTGGAGCGTATCGAGCTCCTGCTGAAGCGCCAGGCGATCGGCGGCGGACGCAGCGCCGCCCTCGGTGGCCGGGCGCTCGCGCAACTGCTGATTGATGCGCGCGACTTCCTGCTCGGCCTCGCGGCGCATCTCCCCCAATGCCTGCCGCAGGGATGCCGCATCGGCGCGATCATCTTCAGCGCGTTGTTGTGTTGTCTTCTCGACCATGTACGCGCAATTAAGGATTCGCCGCGGATCGCGTGTTAAGGCATCCGGTAGGGGCGCAGCGTCATCTCACCGCCACGCAGCGATAGCTCCATCTCTCTGAGATAAGCCATGCCCAGCAGGACCTGATCACCCTGCATGTTGGGTAAGACGGTCGCGTTCAATTCATGGGCGACCAAACCGCCGACATCGACACTCGCCAGGCGGGCGACCCAGGTGCGCACATCACCGTTGCCGGTCTTGCTGACCCCGCCGGGCCGCAGCGTCAAACCGAGCGTCTGCGCAACGCCATAGGGCATGGCGACATCCACCGCCCCGGTGTCGATCAGAAAATCAACTGCGACGCCATTGATGCGACCGGTGACGACGTATTGATTAACCTGATTCTCTTTAAGGACCACTTCAGTCACATTCCCGACACCCAGATAGGCCACCGGGTTCGGATTGGGATTCTCCCGGCGCGCCGAGCGATCGGCCGCCAGCACAATCACCAGTAGGCTCCCAAGCAAAAACGCCGGAACCCGCCATGTACGCGGGATCCGGGCAGAGCAATTCAGTGGGATCTGTCGCCATCCAAACATCGCGCGAGCTTAACCCGAAACCTTGAGAATGACGATGTTCCGAAGGCCATCAAGGCGACCAAAAGGCACCGCGACAGCGATCGGCAGGAATCAGGGTCCGCGATGCGGCCGCAGGGTCAACGTGCGGCCGCGCTGGATCAGATCCAGATGCTTCAGGTAGCTCATGCCGAGGAGCACATCGTCCCCGGGCATATTCGGCAGCACCGTGGCGCGAACCTGACGGGCAACCAGACCGCCGAGATCGACCGAATCCAGCCGCGTGGTCCAGGTCCGCACCGTTCCGTTGGCGGTGTTGCTGAGCCCTCCCGGCCGCAGCGGGAGTGCCAGGCGCTCGGCCAGGTGTAACGGCAGCGCTACATCCGTCGCACCGGTGTCGATCAGAAAGCGTACCGGCTCGCCGTTGATTCGGCCGCCTGCAACATAGTGTCCGGCGCGATTACGCTCCAGGCGCACCTCGGGGACACCGCCACTTTGCAGCGCGGCCGGATTCGGATTGGGGTTGTGCTGGCGCTCGATCATGTCGTTGAAGAACATCGCCAGCAGTGCCAGGCCGACGATCCAGGCGCCAAACAACATCAGGCGCCCGACCTTCGACGGCATATCCTCGACACCGCGCGGCCCCGGGCTGACCGGTCCATCCATCGTCTGCTCCTCGTCGGGCGAATCGCTCGCCGATTGCGACCGCTTGCGGGGTCGGATGCCTTTCTTTGGCCGCACATCCTCCGAGTGGTTCGCCAGGACCGCAACACGGCGAACCGGCACCCGGCCGCCAGTACACAGCGCTCAGCGCGCCGGGACGGCACCCTGCCCAGCGAGGCGCTGGAATTGCACACGATAATAGGCCGAGGCGCTTTGTCCATCGGCAACGACGTCGTAGACGCGCCAGGAGGTGTCCGCCTTATACATCCGAAACTCCAGCCTGGACGGATAGGTTCCAGGGCGCACCAGGGCCACATTGACGCTGACGGCTCCGCGCGGTCCCGTCCGCGGCGGCAGGAGACGGATCTGCTCCCCCTGATAGCTCATCAGTTGCGAGGCCAGGGTGCCGAGAAAATCAGCCTCCAAACGCGCCGCCATCGCCTTGCGATCCTCGGCGCTCATACGCTGATAGGCCGTGCCGGCAACCCACTGCGCCATGTGGTCGAAGTCGAAATAGGGCGCGATCTCCCGGTCCAGGAAGGCCGCGACCTGAAGACGATTCGGCGCCTCCTGCTGGGATAAATAGCCAAGCAGGCTGTCCATGCCCAGCTTGAGCGTCGCGCTCGCCTCCGCGGCCGGCCCCTGCGGCAGC
>JBGSKP010000443.1:0-7929 GCA_041741175.1 Thiocapsa sp.
CGCTCGGATCGATATTGCGGATGATCCGGCAGACGTACCTTGGGCAAGCCGCGGTGGCCATCAGGCGCACCGGCTGACACTGGTCATGGGTCGGCGCGACCGGCGCGATCGCGGGCGTCACGAGCGGCGCGCGGTTGATGACGGCCACCTCACGGGCCAGACCGGCGACGCTCAGACAATCACCCCGATCGGGGGTCAGATCCACCTCGATGCAATGATCATCAAGCGCCATCCAGGCGCGGATGTCCTCGCCCACCGGCGCATCGGCCGGCAAGGGCAGAATACCTTCGGAGGATTCGGCGAGGCCGAGCTCCTTGGCTGAGCAGATCATGCCGAAGGACGCCACGCCCCGAAGCTTCGCCTTCTTGATCTTGAAATCGCCCGGCAGGACCGCGCCGACGGTGGCAACCGGAACCTTCATGCCCGCAGCGACGTTCGCGGCACCGCAGATGATCTGCAGCGGCTCACCCTCGTCCAGGTCGACCAGGCAGATCCGCAACTTCTCCGCATCCGGATGCGGGGCGACAGACTGCACCCAGCCGATTCGCACGCCGCTAAAATCCGGCGCCGCCGGCTCGACCGCGTCGACCTCCAGACCCGCCATGCTGAGCTGGTCGGCCAATTGCCGGGTGTCGACCGCCGGGTTCACCCACTCGCGCAACCACGCCTCACTGAATCGCATCTGCTGCTGCCCTGTACGCTGGTTTCATCCCGTCCAAAGAGACAAGAATCGATTAAATCGCAATTGGTTGGCGCCGTCGCCTCATGCATACCCGACACAGTCAAGACGCCGCTGACGGCGGGCGTGCACCCAAAGCCGGCGCGAAACAAGCGCAGCAGAGCCACGTACCCATCGCCGTTCCCAGAACCTTAAGATCGATAATCTTAAAGCCCATTGACTCCAATGCCGCAAGAGCCCGTCAAACCCCATGGTCCACGCAACTCCCCGAGCGGACACCCCGGGATGCGCTTTAAGCGGTCTAACGAAATTGGCGCAGATATCTCAGGTCATTGTCGAAGTTCAGGCGGATGTCGTCGATCCCGTAGCGGAGCATCGCCAGTCGCTCCACACCCATTCCAAAGGCGTAGCCGAGATAGCGATCCGGATCGATCCCGACATGCCGGAACACCTCCGGATAGACCATACCGCAGCCCAGCACCTCGAGCCATCCGGTCTGCTTACAGACGCGACAGCCGCTGCCGCCGCAAATCACACATTGGATGTCAACTTCAGCCGAAGGCTCCGTAAAAGGGAAGTAAGAGGGCCGGAAGCGCAGCTCCAGATCACGCTCGAAAAAATTTCTCAAGAAGTCGTAAAGCACGCCTTTGAGGTCTGCAAAGCTGACCTGCTCATCCACCAGCAGCCCCTCGACCTGATGGAACATCGGCGTATGGGTCAGATCCGAATCGCAGCGATAGACCCGCCCCGGCGCGATGATCTTCAGCGGCGGTGCCTGCTCTTCCATCACCCGGATCTGAACCGGCGAGGTATGGGTGCGCAGCAGCCGCTCGGCGTCGAAATAAAAGGTGTCATGCATGGCCCGCGCCGGGTGGTGCGATGGGATGTTGAGTGCCTCGAAGTTGTGATAGGCGTCCTCGACCTCCGGACCTTCCGCCACGGCAAAGCCGGCATTGCCGAACAGGCGCTCGATACGGCGCATCGCGCGAGTGACGGGATGCAGTCCACCGGGTGAGCGCCCACGCCCCGGCAGGCTGACGTCGATGCGTTCGGCAGCCAGTCGCGCGCCGAGCACCGACTGTTCAAGTTCGCTCTTGCGCGCATCGATCGCGAGTTGAACCGCCACCTTCGCCTGATTGATCTGTTGACCGGCGGCCGGTCGCTGATCGGCCGGCAGCGTGCCGAGCTGCTTGAGCAGCGCCGTGAGCTCGCCGCTCTTGCCCAGATAGCGCACCCGCGCCTGATCCAGACTGGCGAGATCCTCCGCGGCCGCGATCGCCGCGATGGCGACACCCTGCAGCGCAGCGAGTTCAAGTCCGGTGTGTTCAGCCATGCTCGGGTCTTCCGGATTAGGTGTCTGGTGTGCCGCACGCACGCTCGCTAAACGAAAAAGGGAAAGACCGGGGCCTTTCCCTTCCATCGTCCGTGGCGTGCCCCGGCGAGTCGAGGGCCGGCTTACGCCAGGGCCGTCTTCGCCTGATCGGCAAGCGCAGCAAAGGCAACGCTGTCGTGATAGGCGATATCGGCCAGAACCTTACGATCGACTTCGACACCGACCTTCTTCAGCCCGTCGATAAAACGGCTGTAGGACAGACCGTTCTCACGCGCGGCGGCGTTGATACGCGCGATCCACAGCGTGCGGAATTGACGCTTCTTCTGGCGACGGTCGCGGTAGGCATACTGACCGGCCTTGATGACGGCCTGCTTGGCAACCCGGAAGACCTTGCTGCGGGCACCTGAGTACCCCTTAGCCTGATCGAGGATTTTCTTATGACGGGCGTGAGCGGTAACGCCCCGTTTAACGCGTGGCATGGACTAACTCCTGAGATTCGTTCAAATGCAATGCAACTAGCAGTACGGAATCATCCGTAACGCGGACTTCACGTCCGACTTGTGAAGATGCTTCGGCGCACGCAACTGACGTTTACGCTTGGTGCTCTTCTTGGTCAGGATGTGCCGCCGATGCGAGGCATGGCACTTGATCGAACCGGAGGCAGTGCGCTTAAAGCGCTTCGCCGCCCCGCGATTGGTTTTCAACTTGGGCATGGGTCTTGTACTCCGCGATTTGCCGACATGTTTTGTTGCGACGCACGTCAAGTCGAGGTTTTTTCAACGACGGCAGCGGCCTTATCAACCGCCGGTCGTTGGGTTACGACACTCAGTGTGATTCGCCCGGAGGCTTGACGCGACGCGTCGCTATTTCTTTTTGGGGCCCAGCACCATGATCATCTGGCGTCCTTCCATCTGGGGTTGTTGCTCCACGATGCTGACGGACGCAAGGTCGTTTTCGATCCGCTTCAAAAGCTCCAGACCGAGCTCGCGGTGCGCATGCTCGCGCCCACGAAACCGCATGGTGACCTTGCCCTTATCCCCTTCGCTGAGGAAACGCGTCAGGCTGCGTAGTTTAACCTGATAGTCTCCTTCGTCCGTCCCTGGGCGAAACTTCACTTCCTTGATCTGAACCTGCTTCTGCTTTTTCTTGGCTTCGTTCTTCTTCTTCTTCTGGTCGAAGAGAAATCTGCCGAAGTCCATGAGTCGGCACACCGGCGGCTCCGAGGTTGGAACGATCTCAACGAGATCGAGCCCCGCTTCCGTGGCCATCTCCAATGCTTCGCGCGTATTGACGACTCCAACCTGATTCCCGTCGGCGCCGATCAGACGCACTTCAGGAATGTTGATTTCCTTGTTGACGCGGTTTCTCTTTGGTGCAGCGATAGCAGGTTCCTCCAAAAGCGCTGATAGACACGACGCACACCATCATGGTGCGACCTGAGTTGATCGAGGCCGCGCGTCAGTGGGTCCGGTTCGTGATGTCTTCACTCAAACGGGCGATGAAGGCGTCGAGCTCAAAAACCCCGAGATCCTGGCCCGCACGGTCGCGGACAGCAACGGAGCGGGATTCGACTTCGCGATCACCGACGACGAGCAGGTACGGTACGCGTTGCAGCGTATGCTCGCGGATTTTAAAGCCGATCTTCTCGTTTCTCAAGTCCACATCGGCCCGAAAGCCCTTCTTGCGCAAGGTCTTAGCGACTTCCTGTGCGTAGGGCGCCTGACGATCCGTAATGTTCAGGACGACGACCTGCGTCGGCGACAGCCAGACCGGCAGTTGCCCCGCGTAATGCTCGATCATGATGCCGATAAAGCGCTCCACCGAGCCCAGAATGGCACGATGGATCATCACCGGCACCTGCTTGCTGTTGTCCTCGGCGATGTAATGCGCGCCCAGACGTCCGGGCATCGAGAAGTCTACCTGAATGGTTCCGCACTGCCAGGCGCGGCCGATGCTGTCATGCAGGGTGAATTCGATCTTGGGCCCATAGAAGGCGCCCTCGCCCGGCTGAACCTTGAACTGGAGCCCTTTCGCCTTGAGCGCCTCATCCAACGCGGCCTCGGCCTTGTCCCACAGCTCGTCGCTGCCGACACGCTTCTCCGGGCGCAACGACAGCGCCAGATCGATCTGCGTGAATCCAAAATCGTGATAGGTCTCGAAGACCATATCGATCAGGGTCGCGACCTCATCCTGAAGCTGCGCCTCGGTGCAGAACACATGGGCATCGTCCTGCGTGAAGCGGCGCGCGCGCATCAATCCGTGTAGGGTGCCGGAGGGCTCGTTGCGGTGCACCACGCCGAACTCGGCGATGCGCAAAGGCAGATCACGATGACTTTTCAGACCCTGATTAAAAAGCTGGATGTGGCCCGGACAGTTCATCGGCTTGATCGCATAATCACGATCGTCCAGATGCGTCGTGAACATGCCGCCGGCGAACTTATCCCAGTGACCGGAGCGTTCCCACAGCGATCGATCGAGCAGCTGAGGTGTCTCGACCTCCTGATAGCCGTACTCCTCGAGCTTCTCGCGCATGTAACCTTCGGCCAGACGGTAGATGATCCGTCCCTTGGCGTGCCAGAAGGCCATGCCCGGCGCCTCGTCCTGGAAGTGGAACAGATCGAGCTGCTTGCCGAGCTTTCGATGGTCGCGCTTCTCGGCCTCCTCCAGACGATGCAGATAGGCCGCCAGCTCCTTCTTATCGCGCCACGCCGTACCGTAGATACGCTGGAGCATGGGATTATTCGAATCCCCGCGCCAGTAGGCACCTGCCAGTTTGGTTAACTTAAAACCGTTGCCGAGCTTGCCGGTGCTCGGCAGATGAGGACCACGGCACACGTCGAACCAGTCGCCTTGACGATAGACTGACACTACCTCGCCTTCGGGGATGATGTCGGCAATGATTTCGACCTTATAGCGCTCGCCCAGCTCAGCAAACCTCTGCATCGCCTGCTCGCGATCCCAGACCTCGCGCACGATGGGCAGGTCGCGTTTCACGATCTCATGCATCCGCGCCTCAATGCGCTCCAGATCCTCGGGCGTAAAGGGCTCTGCGCGGGCAAAGTCGTAGTAGAAGCCGTTCTCGATCGCAGGCCCGATCGTCACCTGAGTGCCCGGGTACAGCTCCTGAACCGCCTGCGCCATGACATGCGCGGCATCATGCCGCAGCAGCTCAAGCGCCACGTCCTCGTCCTTGGCTGTCACGATGGCCAACTCGGCATCGCGATCGATCGTGTAAGAGGTATCGACCAGAGCGCCGTCGACACGACCGGCGAGTGCGGCCTTCGCCAGACCGGCACCGATGGAAGCCGCCACGTCGGCGACGGATACGGGAACATCAAAGTGGCGCGCAGAGCCATCGGGCAGGGTCACGAGGGGCATCGGGAAACCTTCAACTCAACCTTCAGATCAGTGGTGATCGATACGAGGGATCACATGAAAAAACCGCCAGATCCAGCACAGGGCCGCCGATCTGTATCGGACGGCCAACGGCCGGAGCTGGCGGCGGGCGTTTGGTAGGCGCGATTGGACTCGAACCAACGACCCCCACCATGTCAAGGTGGTGCTCTAACCAACTGAGCTACGCGCCTGTCGTTGCGAGCCCGGAATATTACAGATCACTACAGCCTTTGCGCAAGTGATTTCTCCGGCCGTTGCACAACCGCTTTCCGACAGCAGAGCGGGAGCATGCACAGACGACGTGAAACCAATGTGTCGAGCTGTGCGCTCGCTCGCCGTTGTTTGGTTAACAGGTCGCCATACTTGGCACAGAAGTTTGGAATCGCCACGCTATAAGGGCGACCCATCAAACGGTCGATCAGCCGAATCCGCCCCGCCAGACTCGGTGCTTTCTCGCTCAAGACCCGACCCCCGGCAGGGCGGCCCCAAGGAACGAGGTACCCCCGGTCGGCGCCCCCGCCGCGCCCTTTCGCGGGAATCACGACCGAGCCACCAGTGACCGCCATGATCAGATCCTCTTACGCATCGCATCGTCCAGACGGCGCCGACACCGACCGATGGCAGCGTTCAGGCGGGGATCGCTCGCAGCAAGAAGCCACGCCGACCGGCGCTGCGGACACGACCCCCATTAGTATTCGTTACTGGATCGGGAGCAAGAGGCAATGCCCCGAGACCGGCGGCTGATCGTCGCCGGAATGGTCACCTTCAGCACCTTGCGACCCGGTGGGCCGGGAACGGATATCTGCTCTCGCCCGATCGGAGTCGCCTCCGGATACTGGGTCAATCTCTACAACGCTTCCGGGGGCATCGGGGTTGAAACACCCTGCGACGGGCGGCGCTCGACCGTGCTCGCGGGTGGCGGACTCCCGCCAGCCCCGGTGCTGGCGACCGTGCCGGTGGACGGGAAGGTCACGACAGTGTGCATCGGCTGCGTCCCCAGGGACGGCTCGACCGGCACCCCGATCAGTCCCAAAGAGATCCGGCCCGCCATCTCGCACAAGCGCTCCCGAGCGTTCTGGAGCAGCGACATCGACCGCTAATGAAGACACCCAAAGAACCTGTCACGCAGGCCATCCGCGCACTGCGCGCCGCCAAGATCCCTTTTCAGGGCCATCCCTATACCTATGTCGATGGTGGTGGAACGGCCCAGTTCGCACGCGAGCATGGGGTCCAAGAGCATCTGGTGATCAAGACACTCATCATGCAGGACGACGCGGAGAACCCAATGATCGTGCTGATGCACGGTGATCGGCAGGTCTCGACCCAGGCGTTGGCGCGGGCGATCGGCGTGAAGCGGATCCAACCCTGTCTGCCGGCGATCGCGGATAAGCATTCGGGCTATCAGGTCGGCGGAACCTCACCGTTCGGCACCCGGCGCGTCATGCCGGTCTATTGCGAGGCGGGGATCGCGGATCTTCCGCGCATCTATATCAATGGCGGCAAGCGCGGTTACATCATCTCGCTTCAGAGCGCCGATGCCTTGCGACTCCTGCAACCAACGCTGATTGCGATGGCGACCTGATCAGTCGCCTCGTCGCCGTCATCGACCTGATGGGCCGTTGTCGAGCTTAACGCCCCACCCACTACGGGTGGCCTCGCGGTAATGCGGTTCGCCGGGAATCGCCCAACTGCCCGGCCAGGCCACCACGACGCCAGACACGACGAAGCGTTGATCGCGTGACGCGATAGACCATGCCCTCGCACGGCTCGATCAGGATGGCATCGATGTGCCCCCGCCTGAGCGACGTTTCGAGCTCCGCAAGCAGTGCCTCGAACATGGTCAGCCCTGCCGACCAGGCGGCCAGGTCCTGTTCACGCAGGACCGATAGCAGTTGATCCCAGAGAACCAGGCGACGGCCTTCGGTTGAACCCCGATCCGCCTGCCACTGGGCCAGTGTCCGGTGTGCCACGCCCGCCCACCTGGCAAGACCGCGCGTCAGTGGGTCATCACCGATCAAGATCTCCGGCGGGTTGGCCGGTCGATTCGGCAGGCGGCCACCGCCCCAAGTCCAGATGCCGCTGATCGCCGGGCGCCGCTGCTGCTCGCGCCGGGCGTTCACCGCGCTGGTATAAAAGAGCATCTGAATCTCGTTCATCAACCCCGCCCAGCGACGGGCATCCGGGCCGCTCGGTGAGTCGTCGGGTATCGGCCCGCCGGTGACCCGCTCCAGCGGCTCGGTCAGCAGGTCCAGCGGCCGATCCGAGTGCAGATACCAGCGCTGCGGATGCGGTGCGATCAACCGCAATCCATCGGTCTCGAAGTGGCTGTTGAAGAGCGCAACCAGTGCATCCGCCTCCTCCCGGTCGGGGGCAATGCTGGCATTGCAGAAGAGCAACAGGCGATCGCGATCGGCCCGCAAATGGACCGGATCGGCATGCAGCCAGTAACCCTCCGGTTGCTCGTCGCTTTGCTCGCCCAGCAGGCTGATCGACGCCGTGGGCGCATCGCGCTCGGGATCGA
>JBGSKP010000444.1:0-5081 GCA_041741175.1 Thiocapsa sp.
TGTTTTTTTTCGATTACCGCCGAAACGGCTAACCGTCGTATAAAGTTCATCACGTCATCGGGTATTTTACGAGGGTCTCTCATCCAATCGGCGTTCATCACACTCTCCCGAGATTGAATGTACGAAGGTCCGCAGTAATTCGACCATACAATCTAGTCAATGTTCCTCACGTGTATTAGGGAGATCTTCACTTATTCCAATTAGATGAAATCACTATACCTAGCTGGGTATCCCCCTCCGATGCATATTCGAAGGCGACGAGGGAGAAGAGAGCCATCATTCAGGCCAAGTACGTGAGTCTTGCTCTTGTTGTCACCGCGCTTTATGGTGATCTACTTAAGCGTGTGCTCTCGGCTACGCTTTCACTCGCTTTGCTTTATCTGATTGCGCTCGCTATCATCGTATTCATGTTGTCGAATAGCCGCAGCATGCAGCGCGACCGCGTTCCTGCGATCTCGACGTTTGCCGGGGCGCTGATGGTGAGCTACGGGCTGCAATTCGGCACCGGATTCAACGTTGAGCTGCTGCCGGCGCTGATGATGCTCGTCTATATGTGCGTGCCGCTAGCCTTCATTGTTGTTGTTCCCCGCGCCTACCCTCATTTTGACCTTTATTCGATGGCGCTGTACACCACGATACTCATGCTGCCGATACATGCGGTGGGCTTCGTTCAGCAGTTCATCGATCAGAGCTTCTTGGTTTCGACGGCCTACTCTGATAGCGGGGGAGTAATCGCCCGCAACTTCCTTGAAGGAACCGGGTCGTTCAATCGCCTGCCCTCGATTTTTGCCAGCGCTGACCGATATGCAGGCGTCTGCGCGATGCAGATCTTGCTGTCCTTGGTGTTGGTGAGTTTTGTTTCGCCGCGAAATAGGATGATTATTTGGGTGATTCTTTTTGGTCTATTATTCGCATTCGGCGGATCAATGATCGCTGGATCACGGTCCCGTATCCTGATTGTCGGCGTTGCTTTGTTCGCTGGCGGCGTCGCGTTCCTGCTGAGGATGGCTCGGGGTCAGTTGAGGCATTTGAGCCGCCGGATTCTAATGCGAACTGTTGTAGTGGCCTTTGTCGTGTTCGCCGCGGCGCTGTCTTTCGAGGATGTCAGGGACCGCATCGCAGAGCTGCCGGTCTTATCGATGTTGGAGCAGACTGCCGAGCTAAGTGATGTCCAAGGCAGATTCGTCCAGGCTATCGGAATCTCACTAATCCCATATGACGCCACACTCTTCGGTGAGGGTCTCGGCGTTTCGGCCGGCGGCCGGCCGGGCGAGTTCGCCATCTGTGCCTTGTGGATTGAGGGCGGGATTTTCTGGACCCTAATCATGTTGACGATCTATACCGCTATTCTCTTAACGTTTGTCAGGGGCGGCATTCGGGCAACCACGTCGGGCAACACGGTTCTTAGTATCACACTGACCGGGTGCGGGCTGTTCTGGCTGTTTGGTCTTCTGGCCGGGTTCTCGAGTCTTTTCGAGCTGTCGGTGGCGCTTCTGCTATTCCCGATGATCGCCGTTGTAGCCATGCCGTCCGGGAAACGGCGACTCACCGAGCCGAGGCTGCGCCGACGAGGTGACACAGACTTGGGATTGCGCTAGGTGGATCAGAAGCTGCTTTATCAGCAAGTGGCGGCCGCAGACGGGCCTCGTCGCGATCTTTCTCCCGCCCTCATCGAACGAGACCGGTTCGTCATCGGCGCCATTCGCCGGTCAACCGGAGCGGCCGATCAGCTAGCGATTGCCGAACTGTCGGTGGGTGATGGTCGCATGACGCTCGCGATGCTGAGGGCATTGCCTGGTGCGCGGTTTACGTGCGCCGAGATTGCCGAAGCTCGGATCGACAAGCTTCGCCGGGAGATTGCGGCCGACCCCGCCATGGCCGGGCGAATGCCCCACTTTGTGAGCTGTAACTTGGACACCGATTTCGGTGTCTTCGAGGCTGACTCATTCGACGCTGTCGTCGCGCTGGATATCATGGAGCATGTGCTTGATGTGTTTGGTTTTGTCGCGAACTGTCACCGTATCCTAAAGCCGGGTGGTCGCCTGTATCTGCGCGTACCAAACATCGGCTACCTCAAGCACCGGTTGGACCTGCTGCGCGGCAGGTTGCCGGTGACGGCCAGTTGGTTCGGTCCCCGCGGCGAACTGACGGCCTGGCGCATCCAACACGGGTGGGATGGAGGCCATTTACATCTCTTCACGTTGCCAATGGCATTACGGCTCGTGCAGGAGAGCGGCTTGAGCGTCGTGTCATGCGAAGATCCCGGGACACGATTGGCGAGTATACGCGTTCTTTGGCCCAATCTACTGTTTGCAAACCCCCTTGTCATTGCTGGAAAGGATTAGTATGGGAATAAAGCAGGTTGCCGATCGCATCGTCAATGGCGTGCTACTGAAGCCTCTTGGCTTGAAGCTCGGTTATCGTATCGGCGGCGATCCCGTCGAGGACATAGCCAGGCTCATGAGTGAGCGACCAGTCGAAGTGATCGCCGATGGTGGAGCCTATATGGGCACTTTCAGCCAAGCAATGGCCGGCGCATTTCCTCTGGCGGCGATCCATGCCTTCGAGCCGACACCTGCCTCACATGAGTTGCTTGCCACGAACACGGCTGTCTTGTCGCGCGTTCACCGGCATCGGCTCGCGCTGGGAGGACAGAAGGGAATAGCAACGTTCTACTCGAACGCCCCGCCTTTGACGAACTCGTTGCGCCGGTCCAGCGACATTGGACACCTGTATTTCTCCGATCTCGTTGCAGGGGAGACGGAGGTCCAAGTTGAGGTTGTCACTTTGGAGGATTTTGCGCGGGAGCGCGGTATCACGAGTTTCGACGTGGTCAAGCTCGACCTGCAGGGCAATGAGCGTGATGCGCTTCTAGGTATGGGTGACCTACTAGGGCACACACAAGCTGCGCTCATAGAGGTTCAATTCGTGCCGCTCTACGAAGGAGCGCCTCTATTCTCTGACATTGAGGCGCTACTACGCGAGAAGGGGTTGGTGCTGTATCAGTTGTACGAGCTGGTCCGTAGTCCGAATGACGGTCGACTGCTATACGGCGATGCATTATTTATGTGCCCGGATGTGCTTACGAGAAGCACGAGCCGTCCCAAAGCATGAGCATGAGCCTGAGCCACGCAGCACGACAGCCCAGGATCCTCGTCAACATCAACGGCAACGTGCCGGAGTGGCGTGCCTGCTTTACCCCGACGGGTGAGGAGCCGCGTCCGCCGCTGCCGTTTGCCTTCGGCGCCGGGCTCGCGAGCCAGGGCATGGCGCTCGCGGCCTTCGATACTAGCGGCAAGCCGGCACCTGCCGACTTCTCACCTTTCGTGCGCTTTTTTGGCCGGGACGAGATCGGGGCGGCGCTCGCAGTGGCCGATTTCGTCGTCTCATGGGGTACACGTGGCGTCAAATCCTGCCTGGCCGACGCGGCGACCCCACATGGACGCAGGAAGACCGTGCTCCTCTGTTATGGCTGGAGACCGATTGGGCGCGCGGCGCCGCCCCGCCGGGGCATTCTGGCGCTGACACGACAGGCGGCGCGCTTTGCAAGAAGCGTTGTGTTTATGACGCATCAGCAGGCTTCCGCCGCGCGTTGCGACTTGCCAGGGAAGGGTGGTGTGGTGAGGTTGCGCGTCGGCATCGACACTCGCTTCTATACGCGCGCTTCCTCCGCGGATGACGTGCCCGAGGAGCACCGGGGGACGGTCGACAGGCTGCTGCAGGAACCATACGTGATTCTGCCCGGTGACGAGTTGCGGCTCAATGACGACGCGCTGTCGGTGATCCGCGCGACCGGGCTGCGTTTGGTCCGTATATCCCAGTACGGCCATAAAAGCG
Source organism: Thiocapsa sp. (assembly GCA_041741175.1). Classification (GTDB taxonomy): domain Bacteria; phylum Pseudomonadota; class Gammaproteobacteria; order Chromatiales; family Chromatiaceae; genus Thiocapsa. Next base: position 3,838 of record JBGSKP010000444.1, read on the forward strand.
GTATGAACTTGCTCAAGCAGGAGGTCGCACGGCGGGGCATGAGCGAGCGCGTGATCGTTTTCGAGCGCATCAGCTATGGTTTCCTCCGCTTCCTCCTGCAGCACGCCAACGCTTATGCCGGCTTCGTTGATGCAAGCTGGCAGCCAGCCGGGTGGACGGTTGCCTGCGAGAGCCTGGCGAGCGGCCTGCCGCTTGTACTCTACGACGGCTTCACGGCCCGAGAGCTTGCCGATCAGGGGCTGCCGCCGGAGTTGATGCGCATCGTTGCCCCCGGCGATCGTGCGGCCTTTGGGCGTGAGCTGTCCGAGCTGGCCACGGCTCCGCGTTCAGCGAGGGGGATTCAGGCCGCCAGGGACTTTGCCGCAAGCGCTTTAGATGTCGAGGTGACGGCCCCCGAGTTCGCTCGCGATCTTGCCTCGGCGTTGGGCATCTCTGCATGAGAATCCTCCACGTCATACGCGACCTGGCGCGCGGCACCGGCGGGCCAGTCAATGCGCTCAAAGGCCTGGCGGAAGCGCAGGCAGCTCTGGGCCACGAGGTGTCCATCTTGGCCACGGACGCCGGCGAGGACAAAGTGATTCCGGCCAAAGCCGACGTGCACTTTGCGTCCACGCGCCGCAACGGCTGGTTTTGGTCGCCAGAGATCAGGCCGATGCTCGACCGGCTGGTGCCGGCTTGCGACATCGTGCACGCACACATGGTGTGGGACTATCCGATCTGGGAGGCGGCACGGCAGGCGTACCGCCATGGCCGGCCATTCATCCTGCGTCCGTGCGGCAACCTGGAATCTTGGTCGATGTCGCAGAAGCGACTGAAGAAGGTGATTTACCTGCGCGTGCTCAGCTCGGTGATGCAATCCGCTTCCGCCATTCACTTCACCAGCGAGGCGGAGCGGGCGGACTCGGTGGCTGTCACCGGAGATAAAAGCAGCATGGTTATCCCGCTCGGCGTCCTGCCCCAGATCTTGACGCGGGCTGATCCCGGAGCCTTTGCGCGGCGTCTACCTGGGCTTGAGGGAAAGCAGATCGTCCTGTTCCTGGGGCGCCTGCATGCCAAGAAACAGCCAGAACTCGTCATCGACGCCTTCGCCGCCATCGCTGGCGACGACCACGACCGGCGGCGCCATCTCGTGCTTGCCGGGCCCGCAGACGATGCCTACTCAGCAGCGCTCCACATGCGCGTCGAGCGGTTGGGGCTAGCGGGCAGGGTCACGTTCTCGGGGCTGCTTGGCGACGAGGCCGTGC
>JBGSKP010000445.1:0-2513 GCA_041741175.1 Thiocapsa sp.
CGCCGATAAAGGCGGCGACCCGTTGCGCCGCCTCGCCCTGGGTGGCGAGTCCGTCCAGATAGCGAACCGTGGAGACGATGTCGTGGCACTGCTCGCCGGTGGCGTGATCGATGCAGCCGCCGGTGTGCAACGAGACCGCAAACGAACCGGCATGCCGGTCGTCGCGGGTCGGATTGCGTGCGATCCAATCGTGACCTTGGCGCTTGCCGTGCGGCAGCCAGCGAGCGCAAATGCGCTCCAGGTGCGGGATGGCTGCGGCGGCGGTGGTCTTGATGTCGAGCCGTGGCGCCGACGCCATCGGCGATGCGACGGCACGGCGCGGGTCATGGCCATCGCTGGCGGGAGCTTGGCATTCAAGCGAGGCGAGAATGGAAGATGCCGTGTCGGGCATGGATCGGTCCTCAACGGAAGAGAGACCGACTGCGAAGCGGGCGCCGGCGCGAGCAAGGGAACGTGCGGACGCACGGCTCCCCGGATAGACCGACTCGCGCCGGCGCTCGGACCCTTCGACGGTCGGAGCTTAGTCCCGGAGTGCTGAAACACCCCGGGGACGGCAACACTCGATGCGCGGTCGACGCGTGGACTCACCATCAAGCGGCTCGCCCTTGCCCGGCGGGCCGTTCTCGTTTCTTGGGATGGTGTGCGGGTGAATCGCGCCGACATGGCAGGACGCATCGAATGACTGCATGGCGGTCATTCCTGCTTCAGCCGGGTTTGCGTGACGCGGCGGCGCGCTCGGCTTGCCACTGCTCAATCTCGTCGGCATCCCAGGCCACGATGCGGGGTCCGATTTGAATGGGTGCCGGGAGCAGGCCCTGTTCCACCCATCGCCGCAGCGTCGAGCGATGGACGGACAGTTGTGCGGTCAGCGCGCGCTCGCGGATATACCGACGGGGAACGTGCAAGGTCTGCATGGTGATGTGCCCGTTTAAAACGATAACATTTGGCGGATCGTTTGCTACAATCCGGCTCGGACATCACGATAGCCGATGTCACGGTTTGCTACCATAACAGACAACATGAGAAATGCAATGCCCCCATCGTCCGACGATCATCGTGATGCGGCGCTTCTGGATATCCTGAAAGAGGGATTCGGCCTGGGCTCGGATGCCCGGATCGCGGATTTTCTCGGGATCACCCGCACGACCATTCATAGTGTTCGCCACGGCAAGGCGCGACTGGGGATCATGCAGCGCCTGAAGATCATGGATCACATCGGCTTTCTGCACAGCCGCCAATGGTTGGAAAGCATCCTGCCCGAGCAGCTGAGCGAGCGCATTCGCCGTTCCAGCCATGCGCTGGCGCAGCGACAGGCGAATGCCCGTCAGCGTCCGCAACCGACTCCCACACCGGACGGCGAACTCATCGACCTGGTCCAGCTCGCCTGTGGATTCAGAACGGATACGGAGCTGGCGGACTTCCTCGGGGTGGCACGCAATACCATCTCCAACGTGCGGGCCGGTCGCGCCAGCTTGGGGCCTCGCCCACGGTTGCGGATTCTGAACTCTTTCGCGCCTTTCGATACCGAGCGGGTCGATGCGGTGTTGGATTCACCCGATGCGCTGGCACAGGCCGTGCGAGAGTGGATCGCCCGAAACGATGCGGATCAGGGGCGAGTTCAGACGCCCGAGAAAGGCGTGTCCCGGTGATGGTTGCCAGAGTCTCAAGGGTACTCGGGATGCGTCCCGCGACTCCAAGTCGCACCAACGCCCTTGACCCACGAATCACGGACAAGCTTGATGCGTGGACGCGAAGCCTTGCATGCGTCACCAGGGCCAGCATGACCCTCGCGCGCGAAACCGATCCGAACGGCTCGCTCGGCTTGATCGGAGAGGTCGAGGCGAGGGATCCGGAACGGGTGAGACGCAAGCTTGGCGCCTTCGGCAATGGGCTGACAGGCGTTCGGGCACTTTAGATCCATTGATCAGGTCGCCAAGCGCGGGGACCCGCGCATGCTTGCGGTTTGAGTCAACTCAACGCGCTCATCCTCCGTTGACGGCGTTAGAAGACCGCGCAATTCGTGTTCCCACACTTCCAGCGCGCGCCGCTTCTCGGGGAGGCCGTCATAGAGATTGTAATGCGTCTCCTCGATATCGTTCACCGCCCGGTTCTGCAGCAGAAAACGCACGCTGGGCTGGATCCCGATGCGCGCCCAATGGGTCGTACAGGTTCGACGCAGATCCCGGGGCGTGAAGGAATCCAGTCCATGGCGGGCGCCAATACGCTCGATGGCTTGCGTGATCGTGCGAAATGGCATCTCCCGCTCGGGCGTCCCGTCTGCTTGCCGTGAATGCGGAAAGACCAGAAGACCGAGACGGGGGATCGTCCTCAGCACTTCCGTGATCATCGGGGTCAGGGGAAGCAGATGGGGACGCTTCGTCTTGGTCTGTTCCCGCGAAAAAGACCAGGTCGCCTCGTCGAAATCCAGTTGATCCCAGCGCGCACGCAGGATCTCCTGGAGCCGCTGACCGGTGAGCAGCATGAGTCGGATCGCCCCGATCGTCATTGGACTC
>JBGSKP010000446.1:0-5404 GCA_041741175.1 Thiocapsa sp.
GGGGCTGTTCATGTCCGTCCCGGCCGCGCTGCGCACGGTGCGCGACACCTACGCGACGCGGGCGGCGTGCTCGGAAAGCGAGGCGCTGGCCATGCTGACCGACCCCGACCTGCTGGTGCTCGACGAGGTCGGACTGACGATCGGCAGCGACGATAAACGCCGCGCGATGCTGTTCGACGTGCTCGATACCCGCTATGCGAACCTGCGTGCCACGATCCTGATCGGCAACCTGACCGACGAGGAGATGGAGCGTTATCTCGGCGAGCGGATCATGGACCGGCTCTGCGAAGGCGACTCCGCCCTGGTGTCGTTCACCTGGCCGAGTTATCGGCGCAGCGGGGGTGGTGTTTGATGCGGTCTGCCATCGGCTGCAGTCAGAACCTCCGGCTCCTCGGCCAGTGCAGCCCTTCTTGTCGTCGGACCAAGGGAGTAGGGAGCAACGCTGGAGCGAGAGGGACACGACGTACCCCGGACAGCGGACATAGGTACCTTGGAGGGTAGACCAGGCCGCTAGGGGGACAGGTGAGCAAGCTCACGGAAAGGGCCAACCGATGCACCGGGACAAGAAACGTCGGAATCGGTGCGGTCCCTGGAGCTTCGCTCGCGATCCATTGCGTCATGGATCGGATAGCGGTCCCGACCTGCCGAGAAGCCACCGATGACAGCCCCATCCATTCCCCGCCTGAGCCTGGCCCACCTGCCCACGCCCGTCGAGCCGCTGCCGCGGCTCTCCGCTCTGCTCGGCGGTCCTCGGCTCTTCATCAAGCGTGACGACCAAACCGGCCTCGCGCTGGGCGGCAACAAGACCCGCAAGCTGGAGTTCCTGGTGGCCGCAGCGCAGGCGCAGGATGCCCGAACCCTCGTCACAGCCGGTGCCTGGCAGTCCAATCACTGTCGCCAGACCGCCGCGGCGGCCGCCCGCTGCGGGATGGACTGCATCCTGGTGTTGACCGGCAAGCGCCCTGCCGAAGCGTCCGGCAATCTGCTCCTCGATCATCTTCTGGGTGCGCGGATCGTCGCGACACCCGAACGCCGCGACCGCGATCGTCTCCTCGAGGAGACCGTCGCGACCGCCGCGGCACAGGGCCAAGCCCCGTACCTGGTTCCCTACGGCGGCAGCAGTCCGACCGGAGCATTGGGCTATGCCTTTGCGATGCAGGAGGTGCTCGCGCAGGGGATCGAGGTGGACTGGATGGTCTTCGCCTCCTCCAGCGGCGGCACCCAGGCCGGACTGGTCCTGGGGCAGCGGGTCTTCGGGTACGGCGGGACATTGCTCGGGATCAGCATCGACGAGCCGGCATCCGCGCTGAAGTCACACGTGGCCGCCCTGGCGAGCGATGCAAGCACGGCGTTGGGCGAACGTATCGCCTTCGACGCCGCGGACGTGCACGTCGACGACCGCTACTGCGGACCCGGCTACGGTGTCATGACCGAGATTGAGCGCGAGGCGATCCGGATCTTCGCACGCACCGGGGCGTCCTGTTGGATCCGGCCTACACCGGGCGTGCCGCCGGCGGCCTGCTGGATCTAATCCGCAGGGGCGTCTTCCCGAGCGATGCCCGCATCCTGTTCCGGCACACGGGCGGGCAGCCCGCGTTGTTTGCTGAACCCTACCGGAGCGAGCTCGTGTGAGACCGGTTGCTGCTTCGATCAAGAATCGCCTCAACCGAGCGGCTGCATCACCCGGCACCGCGGATATGTCGAGCATCCCCAGAACCGATCGCCGGCCTTCGGTCCCTTCCTCACAGTGCGCAGGATCAACGCGCTGCCGCACTTCGGACAGCGGCGCTCCGCCAGCGGGTCCGCTCGCGTCTTGAGGCTTTGAACGTGCGCTCGATTCGTTGCCGCCCCCGGCTTCAACCGGCCGTCGGCGATGCGTTGCAGGATGACTTCGATCGCTGAGTCGCTGAAGACCGGCTCACGGAAAGACTTGATGTAGCCGATGAAGCGTACGCCTTGTGTCACGTTCTCCGGCATCGGGGTCTTGAAACGACTGGCCCCGACGAAGCTCACGATCGAGTGTATGGTCTCGGGAGGCACGTCGAGCAGCGCCTGCAAGGCTTTCACATGCTTGTAGTTCTGCAGCAAGGGATTCAGAAACCGGGTCGTGTGTCGGTAGATCTTCTGCGTCCACTGCGCTTGTCGCTCGCCGCCAAAGATCCAGCCCTTCATGTTCTTGGTCTCGATCACAAAGACACCGTAGCGCGAAACGACGACATGATCGATCTGAGTGGTTCCGTCGGGAGTCGGTAGGGTGAGATCGTGGACGGCGCGATAGGTCTCGCGGTCCAGGCGAACCCGAAGCGCCGAACGAACGCGGCGTTCGCCGACGACACCCTTCACCCGCGAGGACTTGAGCAGAACGACGAGCAGAGCGAGCGGGATCAGCCACCCGAGGGCAGTTACGAGTGGCGCGAGGACAAGTGTCGGATCCATGACGGTGGGTCTCCCTGTAAAGCATGCGGGTTCGCGAGCGCCGCAAGTGTAAGCCATGCCCGATCGTCATGCGAGCTTGGGGACAGACTGAGCACGAAGGCCGGACGGGAGATCCCGGCGATTCCGAGGTCAACCAAGCGGTGAGGTTGGTAAACTGACAACGCGCGAGGTGCCTCGACCGCACCCGGACCGTCCAACACGGAGAAGCCGATGGATCCGCTTTCCGCCGCCTTTGCGGCCTATCTCGACACCTTTTCCACGACCTTGACCAACTCGATGGAGGCCCGAAGAAATCTCGATATACAGGCCCATGTCGTGGAGCATGGAGGCTATGTCATGGCCTATCAGCATCGCCTGTGGAAGATCCGGGACGACTCCGTCTGCGCCGATCTCAGGCAGGATCTCGAACGCTATTCAGGCTGCACCAAAGCCGCCGCGGCATGGTTCCGGGAGACTTGCAGCCAGATGAGCAGCAACCCGGCCGACCACTGGTCGCACGCCAAATTGAAGACGATGTACTGCAACGCGTCGGTATCCTATCAACCGACGATCGCCGCCATCGAATGGTCCACGCCGAGCGAACCCGACGCCCTGCGGAGCGCTCGCGAGACCTGCTCGCTCGCGCGCGTCGCCGTGCTCGGAGACAACACCGCCGAGCAACGTCGACGCAAGGCCGAAGCCTGCGACCACTACGAGATGCTGAAAGGACAGTCGTCGATCACGGATCACGAGTGACCGGGCACGCGGCCTCCGCGAGGATCGATGCGTTGTCCCTTAGGCGTGCAAGCAACCACAGACCGACCCGGAGGGAGACACATCCGTGTGCGGACGCTACGCCCAATTCACCTCGCCCGGGGATATCGCCGAGATCTTCGGGGCGACCCTCGACATCGCGGACGTCGGCCCGCGCTACAACGCCGCCCCGATGCAGTGGTTGCCGGTCATCCGCCAACGTCCGAGCGGGGAGCGGGTCGTGCAGACGCTGCGCTGGGGCCTGCTCCCGAGCTGGGCGAAAGACGAGACCATCGCCAACCGCCTGATCAACGCCCGCGCCGAGACCCTGGCCGAGAAACCGTCGTTCCGCTCGGCGTATCGCAAGCGTCGCTGTATCGTCCCGGCCGACGGATTCTACGAATGGGCCAAGCACCCGGACGGCAAGCAGCCCTATTACATCCATGCCTCGGACGGCACCCCGCTGGCCTTTGCCGGCCTCTGGGAGCGGTGGACACGACCCGACGACGGGGAGAGCATCGACAGCTTCACCATCGTCACCACCGCGGCCAACGACCGGGTGCGGGCGCTGCACGACCGCATGCCGGTGATTCTCGCTCCCGAGGGCTTGGCCCGCTGGCTCGATGCGGCGAGCGAGCCGGATGCGCTCGGCGACCTGCTTGGCCCCTGTCCGGATGCATGGCTCGCGCTTCACCCGGTCACACGGGCGGTCGGAAACGTACGCAACGAGGGAGCGGAGCTGATCGCGGCGATATCCGACGAGGACACGCGCGCGCACTGACGAGGCACGGCCCGACGCCGAGACGCAGGCTCGCAATGGTCAAGACTACGATTCCGGACGTGAGTCGAGTTTGGTGGACTTCATCCCTTCAGAATGGGCCTCTGCTTCGAAAATACCGAGGCAACCACACTCACCCCGCCCGCACCACCCCCGACACCACCCCCAGGATCTCTACCTCGCCCTCCTCGAACACCAAAGGGTCCATGGCGTCGTTCGCAGGCTGCAGGCGAATCCCCTCGGCCTCGCGATAGAACCGCTTGAGGGTCACCTGATAGCCGTCGATCCGGGCCACCACCGTCTCGCCGTTCTCGGCCGTCGGGCGTTGCTCCACGACGACCAGATCGCCCGTGTCGATGCCGTCGTCGGTCATGGAATCGCCGCGCACGTACAGGGCAAAGCTACGATCGGCCGCATGCCGCTTCACCAGACGGGCCGGGACCGTCAGCGTCTCGCGCTCCTCGACCGCGACCACCGGCTGACCGGCGCTGACCAGGCCGAGCAGCGGCAGCTCGACGGCGAGCTCCTCGCGCGGGTCGAGCGGCTCCAACTCGGGGTACCAGGTGGGACGCACCTGTCTACGGATTGGTTGCATCATGTCGTCCATCGCGATCTCCTGGAGGTGATGGTCTGTTCGGGGAGTTTAGCCGCAGATTCGCGATCATGCGCGCCCGATAACGGCTAAATCCTGCACTTCTGCGCAACCAGCGTCAACGAGGTCGGGCCCGAACAACGCGCAGCCAAGCGCCGTTTGCGTGGTCACGATGACGTCGCACGCCATCTCGACCATGGCATTGACGATCGCCTGCTCGGATTCGCCCGCGCGCCGGAAGTCGGTGCGGATCCCGACGATCTTTGCGTCCGCCGCCCTGGTCGCGAAGAAGTACCCGATCTCCCACGCGGTCCCGTCGTCGACCCGGGTACCGTCGAGCAGGGCGATCAGAAGATCGGTACGGTCGAGCCCGGCCTTGCAGCGCCGGAAGATCTCCGTGCGTGCTCCGGCCCCCAAGTCGGCGATCTCCTCGGGCGTGATCAGCTCGTAGGGCCAAATGATCTCGACGGGCTCGCCCCGTCGGGACGCCTGCTCGAGCAGGAGGTGTTTCGTCTTGCGGTGCCAGTCGCGTTCGGCTTCGGTGAAGAGCGGTCCTGCCAGGTAGATGACACGCATGATCGTCCCTCGAGTATCCCGTGTGTTCGTCCTCGCACGTCGCGCCGCCCGTCATAAAGACCCTGCCGTCCGAGCGGTAGCTTATTTTCAGGTCGCCGCCCCTGAGTTTGACGGTAACCTCGCTGTCTTTTTCGCACTTTCCATTCAGTACACCTGCTACCAACGCTGCACAGGCTCCCGTACCGCAGGCCAGCGTGATCCCAGCGCCCCGTTCCCAAACCCGCATCTTTAAGTAGTCTGAGCGAACCACCTCAATAAACTCGGTATTGGTCCGTTTTGGGAAGGCTAGA